>NZ_JBHYHC010000069.1:0-49468 GCF_042738955.1 Umezawaea sp. NPDC059074 | reverse complement strand
ATTCCGGGCGGCCGAGGTCGACGACCCGGAATTGTCGGACCCCCTCGGTACGCTGGAAATCGGGGGGACCCCCGCGCGCGCGCGCGAGGGATGGGCCCCCGATTCGAGCTTAGAACCCAGGTACGACAACGGCTCTGGCTCCGCGGTGGTGGTGAGCGGGCCGCCGGGGGTCGGGAAGACGGCGTTGGCCACGTCGGTGGGGCACACGTTGCGCGGGCGGTTCCCCGACGGGCAGCTGTACGTGAACCTGCGCGGCTACTCCCCCGCCCCGGCGTTGGCGACGACCGCCGTGCTGGCGCGCTTCCTGCGGGCCACGGGTGTGCGCGTGGACCACATGCCGCTCGACGAGGCGGCGCTCGTGGCGGCCTACCGGGCGGCGCTGCGGGGCAGGCGGGTGCTGGTGATCCTGGACAACGCGGCCTCGGCGGACCAGGTGGCGCCGCTGCTGCCGGACGAGCCCGGTTGTTCGGTGCTGATCACCAGTCGCGGTGACCTGCGGGTCGCGGGCGCGGCCGTGGTGCGGTTGGCGGTCCTCGACGAGTGCGACGCGCGGGAGCTGCTGGCGCGGGCGTTGAGCGCCGATCCCGCCGACGGTCTCGTGGCCGAGTTGGCGCGGCTGTGCGGGTACCTGCCGCTGGCGCTGCGGATCTCGCTGGGCAACCTGGTCGGCACCGGTGACGTGGAGGGCTACGTCACCGAGCTGCGCGAGGGCGACCGGCTGTCGGCGCTGGCGGTCGACAACGACGACTCGGCGGCGGTGCGGCGGGCGTTCGACCTCTCCTACGCGACGCTGCGGCCCGAGGCGGCGGAGCTGTTCCGGCTGCTGGGGCTGGTGCCCGGCCCGGACGTGAGCGCGCACGGCGCGGCGGCGCTGCTCGGGCGGGACGCGGCGGCGCTGCTGGAGGAGCTGGCGACGGCGAACCTCGTGCAGCGGTCGGACGACGGCCGGTTCGGGCTGCACGACCTGCTGCGCGACTACGCGGCGGAACGGGCCCGCGAGCACGAGGCCGGGGACGTCGCCCTGCGGCGGCTGCTGGACTGGTACCTGCGGACGGCCAACGAGGTCGCGGTGCTGCTGTACCCGGAGCTGGGCGCGCCGACGCCGCCCGCGCCGCACCTGCTCCACGACGAGGTCGCGGCGCTGGCCTGGCTCGACGCCGAGCGGCCCAGCCTGTTCGCGGCGACCGAGCACTGCGCGCGGGTCGGGCCGCGGCCGCTGGCGTGGCAGCTGGTCAACGGGATGGGCGGCTACCTCGGCACGCACGGGCACCACGTGGAGTTCCTGGGGGCGATCGACGCGGCGGTGACGGCGGCGCGCGCCGAGGGCGACCGGGCCGTGGAGACGCGGATGCTGGTGTGGCTGGCGTGCGAGCACCGCAACCTGGGGAACCTGCGGGTCGCGCTGGGCCACGTGGACCTCGCGGACGCCCACCCCGGCGAGTCGGCGTGGCTGCTGGCGGGGGTGCGCGGGGTGCTGGCGATGGAGCTGGGCGACTTCCCGATGGCGGTGGCGGCGTTCGAGCGGCTGCTGGAGCTGGGCGACGGGCCGGGGTCGCTGCCGCACATGCGGATCTCCGCGCTCACCGGGCTCGGGGCGATCGGCCTGATGAAGGGCGAGGTCGACCGGGCCGTCGGGCACCTCACCGAGGGCGTCGAGCTGGCCCGGTCGGCGGTGGGGACGAACATCGAGGCGTCGTGCACGTCCCTGCTGGCCCGGTGCCACCTCGCGCGCGGCGACCACGCCACGGCGATCGGGCTGCTGCGGACGGCGACGGAGCAGTGGGACCGGACGGGGTCGCGGCACCACCTGACCGAGGCGCTCGCGCACCTCGCCACGGCGCTGAGCCGATCGGGTGATCATGACCAGGCCGCGGCGGTAGTCGAGCGGGCACTGGCGATGGTGCGGGACCTCGGCGGGTCGAGCCGCATCGAGGCCGAGGTGCACTGCGCGTGGGGCCTGGTGCTGCGGCACTCGGGCGACCTGCCCAGGTCGGTGGCGGTGTACCGGCGGGCCCACGACCTGGCGACGGCGAGCGAGTACGGCTACGGGGCCGTTCGAGCGCTCCTCGGTTCGGCGGAGGCCCACCGGTGCGCGGGTGAATACGCACAGGCACTAGACCACTCCCGCACGGCACTGGACATGGCGGTCGATGCCGGCTTCGGATTATTCGAGGTCCGCGCCCGTGAAATGGTTACCGGTTTACTGGTGACCCAGCTCACGGGAACGTAGGAATGGTTGCGGAAAGGCCTTGCCCGCACCATTCATTCTGCCCGGTGACCAGCGCGAACAGCAGCCAATTGAGACCTGGTTGACCATTTCGCCGACCTGGAGCAATATCCTGGGTACATGACTGTCGCATTGGGGGTGACGATGAACGCCGACCTGGAAGCGCTGGCCGCCCATCTCGCCCGGATTGCCGCGAAACCACCCACGACAACGGGTGAACTGGTGGCCGCTCTGGAGGGTTTGGCGAAGTTGTCGAACCAGTGGTCCGAAGTGCTCGAATCGCTCACCGACCCGACGCGCCGCCTCGTCGGCCCGGCCGCGGCGTCGTCCGTGATCGTCGCCGCCCGCCGCGCGGAGGAGTCCTTCGTCGAGCTGGAGATCACCCTCGGCGACGCGCTGGCCGCCCACCCCAGGGTCGCCGACCACCGCGCCCGCCGCATCGCGGGCTGACGACCGGGTCGAACCGGTCCGCTCCGCCGCGCGTGCACACGTATGCCGGCCGCGCCCTTGCTACCGGCCCCTCGACGGGCGACGATGACCGACTGGTGGTCTAATCCCCGTCGCCGTGGAGATCGGCCGTTCACAGCATTGGACTCGACTCGACATGACCGCAGGCCTGCCCTGTCCCCTCTGCGAGGGGCCCGAGCGTCGAGGCGCTCTCGAACGGACGTTGCGCGTGCTCGCGGTCGACGACGAGCCGCCCGCGCTCGAGGACCTGGTGTACCTGCTGCGCTCCGACCCGCGCATCGCGCACGTCGAGGGCGTCACGGACGCGACCACGGCGTTGCGCGGGCTGCACCGCGCGATGGACGCCGGGCAGCCGGTGGACGCCGTGTTCCTGGACATCCGGATGCCCGGCCTGGACGGGCTGGACCTGGCGCGGGTGCTGTCGCGGTTCGCGCAGCCGCCGCCCATCGTGTTCGTGACCGCGCACCAGGAGCCCGCGGTCGAGGCGTTCGAGCTGAAGGCGCTGGACTACCTGCTCAAGCCGGTGCGGGCGGAGCGGCTGGCGGAGTCGGTGCACCGGATCGTGCACGAGGTGCTGGACGTGAAGGCCGTGGCCGAGCCCGCGCCGCAGCCGGTCGCGCCGCCGCAGCCCGAGGTGGGCGAGGAGGTCATCCCGGTCGAGCTGGGCGGGATCACCCGGTTCATCCGGCTGGCCGACATCCGCTACGTCGAGGCGCACGGCGACTACGCGCGCCTGCACACCGCGACCGGCAGCGGGCTGGTGCGGGCGGCGTTGAACGGCCTGGAGGAGCGCTGGCGGTCGGCCGGGTTCGTGCGGATCCACCGCAGCCACCTGGTGTCGTTGAGCCACGTCGACGAGCTGAGGCTGGAGGAGGGGCACCTGAGCGTCAACATCGGCGGGGCGGTGCTCCCGGTGAGCCGCCGCCACGCCCGGCACCTGCGGCAGCTGCTGGTGCGGCGGGCGCGGCCGGTGCCGCACGGCTCGGCGTCCGACGAGAGCCCGCGGAACCGGCAGTCCACATGAGGCCGGAGCAGCCACCCACGCAGCGCGTGGTGGTGACGAGCCCGCGGACCGGCGCTCCCCGCCCGCGGCGGCCGTTCCCGGCGTCGCGGGAGATCACCGAGCAGAGCCAACTGGGCGCGCTGTACATGCGGTCGCTGATCCGCACGCAGCGCACGCTGGGGCTGCTCGTGGTGGGTCTGGTGGCGGGCGGGCTGGCGACGTTGCCGCTGGTGTTCAAGTTCGCGCCGTCGGTGTCGCGGGCGCAGGTGTTCGGCATCGGGCTGCCGTGGGTGCTGCTCGGGGTCGTGGTGTTCCCGGTGTTCGTGCTGGCGGGCTGGTTCTACGTGCGGCAGGCCGAGCGGAGCGAGCGGCAGTTCGCCGAGCTGGTCGAGCGGTCCTGAGGTGGACAACACCTACGGCGTGGTCGCCGTGCTGGTGGTCGCGCTGGGCACGATGCTGATCGGCGCGTACGGGCTGCGGATCTCACGCACGACGTCGGACTTCTACGTCGCCTCGCGCACGGTGTCGCCGTGGTGGAACGCGTCCGCGATCGGCGGCGAGTACCTGTCGGCGGCGTCGTTCGTGGGGATCGCGGGCCTGATCTTCGCCCACGGCCCGGACATGCTGTGGTTCCCCGTCGGCTACACCGCGGGCTACCTCGTGCTGCTGACGCTGGTCGCGGCCCCGCTGCGGCGGTCGGGCGCGTACACGCTGCCGGACTTCGCCGAGGCGCGGTTCTCCTCGCCGGTGGTGCGGCGGGTCGCGAGCGGGCTGGCGATCGCCATCGCGTGGCTGTACCTGCTGCCGCAGTTCAAGGGCGCCGGTCTGACGCTGCACACGGTCACGGGCGCGCCGGACTGGCTGGGCGGGCTGATCGTCGCGGTCGTGGTGACGGTGAACGTGGTGTCCGGCGGGATGCGCAGCGTCACGTTCGTGCAGGCGTTCCAGTACTGGCTGAAGCTCACGGCCATCGCGGTGCCGGTGGTGTTCCTGCTGCTGGCGTGGCAGGCGCACGGCGGCCAGCGGGTCAACGGCCCGGAGTACCCGGTGTTCCGCCAGGACACGAGCGTCTCGTTCGACACGGCGACGGTGGTCGACGCCGACCACGAGGTCGCCTACTCCGGCCGCGGCCTGGTCGACGGGCAGCGGGTCGAGGGCGACCGGCTCGTGCTGACGCAGGGCGAGCACACGATCGCGGCGGGCAGCACGTTCGTGTTCCCGGCGGGCGCGACCGTGCCGCACCTGGAGTCGTTGCCGCACACCACGAACGCGAACTGGGCGCTGCCGATGTCCGAGGGCGGCGAGTTCCCGCTGTACGCGGTGTACTCGCTGATCCTGGCGACGTTCCTGGGCACCATGGGGCTGCCGCACGTGATCGTCCGCTTCTACACCAACCCGAACGGCCGCGCGGCGCGGCGCACGACGCTGATCGTGCTGGGGCTGCTGGGGATCTTCTACCTGATGCCGCCGATCTACGGCGTGCTCGGCAGGCTCTACACGCCCGAGCTGCTGCTCACCGGCGACACCGACGCCGTGGTGCTGGTGCTGCCCAGCCGGATGATCGAGGGCCTCGGCGGGCAACTGCTGGGCGCGCTGGTCGCGGGTGGCGCTTTCGCCGCGTTCCTGTCCACGTCGTCCGGGCTGATGGTGTCGCTCGCGGGCGTGCTGAGCCAGGACGTGCTGAAGATGCGCGGGGTGCGGGGGTTCCGGATCTCCGCCGCGCTGGCCGCGATCGTCCCGCTGGCGATGACGCTGCTGGTGGGCGGGATCCCGGTCGCGGACATGGTGGGGCTGGCGTTCGCCGTCGCGGCGTCGTCGCTGTGCCCGTTGCTGCTGCTGGGGATCTGGAGCACGCGCATCACGACGGTCGGCGCGGTGGCGGGGATGCTCGCGGGCGGGCTGCCCGCGCTGGCGGCGGGGATCATCACGATCAGCGCCCGCACCAGCGACCAGTGGTACTACGTGTTCCTGTCGCGGCCCGCCGCGTGGACCGTGCCGCTCGGGTTCGTCGTGATGTACGCGGTGTCGCTGCTGACGCCCGGCAAGGTGCCCGAGAACGTCAACCGGGTCATGGTCCGCCTGCACGCGCCCGAGAACCTCGGGCTGGACACGAGCGAGGAACCGTCCATGAGCGACATCCGCCGGAGAACCGAGCCGTGACGGGTCTGCTGGCCGTCGGCGCGATCCTCCTCGTCGGCGCGGCCATCGTGTTCGTGCTGTGGCGGGGATCGGGTCCGCGGCAGGACTTCCTCACCGAGGCTCAGCGCATCACGTTCGAGACCCTGCACACGGCGTGGTCCGCCGCTCCCCCGCTGCGCGCGGGCCTGGTGCCGGAGGCGGCGAAGAAGTCGGCCCGCCACCTGCGCACGCTGCTCGACACCCCGGCGCTGGCGTTGACCGACGAGGTCGAGGTCGTCGCGTGGGAGGGCATGGGCGGCCACCACTCCGGCGACACCATGCGGCTGGCGCAGGAGGTGTTCAGCACCGGCCGGACGCGCGCGTTCGACATCGGCTGCACGCTGCCGGACTGCCCGGTGCAGATCGCCGTGGTCGCCCCGCTGACCGTCGAGGGCCACGTCGTCGGCGTGCTCGCCGCGTACAGCCGTGAGGCGTCGGCGGGCCTGGTGCGGGCGACGAACGAGGTCGCGCGGTGGGCGTCGGGCCAGCTGGAACTGGCCGAGCTGGACCGCTCGCGCACCCGTCTGGTGGAGGCGGAGGTGCGGGCGCTGCGAGCGCAGATCTCGCCGCACTTCATCTACAACTCGCTCAGCGCCATCGCGTCCTACGTGCGCACGAACCCCGAGCGCGCGCGGACGCTGCTGCTGGACTTCGCCGACTTCACCCGGTACTCGTTCCGGCGGCACGGCGACTTCACCACGCTGGCGGAGGAGCTGAAGTCCATCGACCAGTACCTCGCGCTGGAACGGGCCCGGTTCGGCGAACGCCTGACCGTGACGCTCCAGATCGCACCCGAGGTGCTGTCGGTGACCGTGCCGTTCCTGTGCCTGCAACCGCTCGTGGAGAACGCCGTGCGGCACGGCATGGAGGGCAAGGTCGAGCCGGGCCACATCCAGATCCTCGCCGCCGACGCGGGCGCGGAGGCGCACATCACCATCGAGGACGACGGCATCGGCATGGACCCCGAGGCGCTGCGGCGGACGTTGGCCGGGCAGGTCGACGAGACGGCGGGGATAGGGCTGGGCAACATCGACGAGCGCCTGCGCCGTTTCTACGGCGACGACTACGGCCTGGTCGTGGAGACGGCGCAGGGGTTGGGCACGAAGATCAGCGTCCGGTTCCCGAAGTACCAGCACGGCCTGCACGCGTAGCCGGGCCGGTGATCTCGGCCGCGAGCACCTCCAGCGACCGCAGGAACGCCTCCCGGTCGGCGGGCGGCAGGTGGGCGAGCACGCGCTCCTCGTTGCGCTGCACCTCGGCCTGCACCGCCCGCCGCCGCCGACGCCCCTCGTCGGTGATGGCGACGAACCGCGCCCGCCGGTCGGCCGGGTCACGGGTGCGCTCCAGCAGCCCGTCACCCTCCAACTCGTCCAGCACCCCGATGATCCGGCTCTTGTCCGCGCCGATGACCTCGGCGAGCGCGGCCTGAGTACGGACCGGCTGGTTGTCCAGCGCGCTGAGCACGACGTAGCCCCACATGCTCAGCTCGTGCGCGCGCAGCACCGGCAGCTCGGCGGCGACCAGCGCCTGCTGCAACGGCGCGATCATCGCCGCGAGATCCGGTCGCCGACCATCCATGATCGGCATGGTACCGACCTTGACCCGATCGTAGGCAACTGCTTATCGTAAGCAGGTGCCTACTAATGAGCTCCTGGCCCACCACCGCACCGTCGTCCAGGCCAGCACCGCGCTCGTCGCCCGCGTCCACCCCGATCTCTTCTCCCACCCCACCCCGTGCGCGGACTGGACGCTGGCCGATCTGCTCGCCCACATGACCGCTCAACACCACGGCTTCGCCGCGGCGGCTCGAGGCCGAGGAGACGACCTCGAAGCGTGGCGGGTCCGCCCCTTCGGCGCGGTGGCCGAGTACACCGACGCGGCCGAGGACGTCCTGACCGCTTTCGCCGACCCGGTCCCGGAATTCCACCTGCCGGAGTTCCAGCCGGTGTCCCGCTTCCCCGCGGCGATGGCGATCGGCTTCCACCTGATCGACTACGTGGTGCACGGCTGGGACGTGGCCCGCACGCTCGACCTCGACTACCGCCTCGAGCCGGAGGTCGCCGGGACCGCGCTGCGGATCGCCCTCACGGTGCCCGACGGCGACAACCGCATGACCCTGAACGCGGCCTTCGGCCCGGCGTTGACCACCGGCGATGACGCGGACCCGCTGAACCGGATTCTCACCCACCTCGGCCGCTCACCCGAGTGGCAACGGCACTGACACCGCGCCGGGCGGCCACGGTTTGACCTGGTCAGAGGCTTGGCGATCCGTTTTTGTCGGTGCTCGCCGGTAGTGTTGAAATTCGGGGGACCCCCTGGCCGGGGGACCTCTGCGAACGGTGCCGAAACGCGGGAATCGCGAACCGTGGGAATCGCCTGGCGTGAACAGCAGGCTGGTCACCGAAGGCAGGACAAGCGCGGAAAGCCAACCAGGCGCGGTCTGCGAACTGCTACCGAGGGCGAGCCGTCACCGGAGGCGAACCGGCCACGGAAGAGAGTGGCGGCGGAAAGCGGCTGAAGCCGGAGCAGGCAGTCGGCCAGGCAGGTAGTCGGCCAGGCAGTCCGAGCTGGACAGGTAGTCGGCCATGCGATCCGAGCCAGGCTGGCAGCCGAGCCGGACAGTCAGCCAGACAGGCAGTCGGCCAGGCAATCCGAGCCAGTCAGGTAATCGAGCCGGACAGTCGGCCAGTCAGGCAGCCGAGCCAGTCAAGCCAGGCAGCCGAGCCAGGCAGGCAGGCAGTCGGGCTAGACAGTGGAGCCGAGCCAGGCAGCTGGGCCGAGTGAACAGGCCAAGCAACAGGCCGGGTCCGTTTGCTGCCGTTCAGGCTGCGGCTGTGGTGGTCTCCAGCGCGAGGACTTCAGCGCCCGCGGGGCTGAGGTGGGCGGGGACCCAGTGGCCCAGTGGGGCCGCGATGGCGGGCTCGACGAGGCCCGCGTGGACGAGCAGGCGGGCGGCCGGCTGGTCGCAGCAGGCGAGCTTGTCGACGCGGAAGTCGGGTTCGCTGCTGCACGTGAGCTCGACGCGGCCTGCGGCGGTGGCGCGGAGCAGTGCGAGTGCGCGGTGTGACAGCGGGGTGTCGGTGGTGGACATGGGTTCCTCCTGAGGTCTTACCAAGATGAACGTGGTGGGGATCAGTCCGGTTCACCTGCTCGGCGAGCCGGACCGGCCACCACGTTCATCCGACGGCAGAGCTCAGGACTTCGTTCCGCGGCGTTCGGCCGCCTCCAGGACGGCGTGGATCCACTCGTTCTCCTCGCCCGCGGTCTGGCGGTCCATCGCGGCGCGGCGCAGGCGCAGCCAGAGGCCCGCGTCGGTCCACTCCTGGAACCGCCGGTGCACGGTCGGGACCGTGACGCCGAAGGAGGACGGCAGGTGGCGCCACGCGCAACCGCTGGTCAGGACGAACACGATCGCGGTGAAGATCGCGCGGTCCGAGACGCGGCTGCGGCCGCCGCCTTGGCGCCGGATCTTGACCGGCGGGATGAGCGGTTCGACCAGCGACCACAGGGACGCGGGGACGAGCCGCGCGGCGAGCAGTTCGGTCACGTCGCCGCGCGGGGCGGCGGCCGGGGCCGGGGTTTCGGGGTTCTGGCGCAGCCACGGCTCGGGCCTGCTGGTCTGCGCGCGCTGACGGGTGCGGAGCAGGGTGGACAACGCGGCTTCCTCGGCCGGGGTGCGGCGACGAGGTGGCGGGTAGCCGTATTGCTGCTGCTGCGCGGTGCGGGTGATCTCGGCCCCGACCGTCCGGCTGAACGGCGTGGCGGCGCCGCGGACACCGGGTGGCACCTGACGGGCCAACCGGGGGTCGGGGGTTCGTGCGAAGTGGGACTCCGACATCTGGTCCTCCGCCGGGATGGTTGCGATGTGATCACCGTAGGAAGCCGGCCGACTACCCGATAGGTGGTTTAGGGGCCCGTAGGGCTGAACGGACCCGCCTAGCGTTACACGGTGTAGGGGTATGAGCCCAACGGGCCATCATCTGCGACGAACGGATGAACGGTCGTTCTCGTGCGCTGAATTACCGCCGTAGGGGGCTTCGGGGTATCGGAGAAGCGCCTCGGGAACGGTTAAGGTCGAACTCGTGACCCGTACGCCGAAACTGCTCGCCACCAGCGATCTGCACGTGACGTACCAGGAGAACCGGGACTTCGTGGCCGCCATCGAGGCCCCGTCCCCGGACGACTGGCTGATCGTCGCGGGGGACGTCGGCGAGAAGTTCCACGACATCGAGTGGGCCCTGGACCTGCTGCGGAAGCGCTTCGCCAAGGTCATCTGGTCGCCGGGCAACCACGAGTTGTGGACGACGAAGGACGACGCGGTGCAGACCCGCGGCGAGGTCCGCTACAAGCAGATCGTCGAGATGTGCCGGAGCATCGACGTCGTGACGCCCGAGGACCCGTACCCGGTCTTCGAGGGCTCCGCCGCTCCGCTGGTCGTCGCTCCCCTGTTCACGCTCTACGACTACACGTTCCGCCCCGAAGGCACGCACGACCAGGTCTCGGCGCTGGCGAAGGCCCACGAGGCCGGCGTGGTGTGCACGGACGAGTACTTCCTGTTCCCCGACCCGTTCCCCAGCCGCGAGGCGTGGTGCGAGTCCCGGATCGTGGAGACCGAGCGCAGGCTGTCGGAGGTCGACCCGGCGCTGAAGACCGTGCTGATCAACCACTACCCGCTCGTCCGCGAGCCCACACGGGTGCTGCGGTACCCGGAGTTCGCGCTGTGGTGCGGCACCGAGCGCACCGCCGACTGGCACCTGCGCTTCAACTGCGCCGAGATGGTCTACGGCCACCTGCACATCCCCCGCACGACCCGCCACGACGGCATCCGCTTCGACGAGGTGTCCCTCGGCTACCCGCGCGAGTGGAAGCCCAGGGGCCTGACCGGCGCGCGCCTGGTCGACGTGCTGCGCGAGGGGGACCCGCGATGATCACCGACCTCCTGCCGAGCCCCGTCGCGGCCGTGGACCGCTTCGACGACCCCGAGGGCGTCGAACTGTTCCCGGAGGAGTTGGAACTGCTCGCCAAGTCGGTCGAGAAGCGCCGCAAGGAGTTCACCACCGGCCGCTTCTGCGCTCGGACGGCACTCGGCCAACTCGGTTTCCCCGCCGTCCCAATCCTGCCCGGACCAAAACGCGAACCGGTCTGGCCGGACGGCGTGGTCGGCAGCATCACCCACTGCACCGGCTACCGCGCCGCCGCCGTGGCGCGGCGGTCGGACTTCCGCTCGATCGGCATCGACGCCGAGCCCAACGCCCCGACGCCGAAGGGCGTCCTGGAGGCGATCGCCGTCCCGACCGAACTGGCCAGGATGGACGGTCTGCGCGCGGCGGGCGACAAGGTCAGCTGGGACCGCTTGCTGTTCAGCGCCAAGGAGTCCGTCTACAAGGCGTGGTTCCCGATCACCCGCCTGTGGCTGGGTTTCGAGGACGCCGACGTCACCATCGACCCCGACGCGGGCACGTTCACCGCACGGATCCTCATCGAAGCACCGATAGTGGACGGAGAACCCCTGACCGGGTTCACCGGGCGCTGGCTGGCCAGGGACGGGTTTGTGATCACCTCGATCGCGGTACCCGCCTGACCGTCTCCTGGTGCACAGTGTCCGGGTGCCACGACCGTGAGGAGTCGCCATGGGTGACGACGTAGCCCGCCACGAGTTCACCCGCGAGGACCGCACCAGGTACCGCACGAAGGTCAGGCGCTGCCTGGACGTGTTCGCCCGGATGCTCCGCGAGTCCCGGTTCGAGTTCGAGAAGCCGATGACCGGCCTGGAGATCGAGCTCAACCTCGTCGACGAGCAGGGCGACCCCGCCATGCGCAACGCCGAGGCCCTGGAGGCCATCGCCGACCCCGACTTCGTCACCGAACTCGGCCAGTGGAACCTCGAGATCAACGTCGCCCCGCGGCAGTTGGCGGGCGGCGGCATCACCGCGTTCGAGGACACGGTCCGCGACAGCCTCAACGAGGCCGAGCACAAGGCCCGCGAGGTCGGCGCCCACATGACCATGATCGGCATCCTGCCCACGCTCCGGGCGGAGCACATGGCCATCGACGCCCTCTCGGTCAACCCGAGGTACGCGCTCCTCAACGAACAGGTCCTCGCCGCACGCGGTGAGGACCTGCAAATCTCGATCGACGGCATCGAACGCCTCAACATGACGGCGGACTCCATCGTCCCGGAAGCCGCCTGCACCAGCACCCAACTCCACCTCCAGGTGAGCCCGGACCAGTTCGCCGACTACTGGAACGCCGCGCAGACGATCGCGGGCGTCCAGGTGGCGGTGGGCGCGAACTCCCCGTTCCTCCTGGGCAAGGAGCTGTGGCGGGAAACCAGGATCGCCCTGTTCCAGCAGTCCACGGACACCCGAGGCGACGAGCTCAAGGAACAAGGAGTCCGCCCGAGGGTCTGGTTCGGCGAACGCTGGATCACCTCGATCTTCGACCTGTTCGAGGAGAACGTCCGCTACTTCCCGGCCCTGCTCCCGATCGTCGACCCCGAAGACCCGCTCCAGGTCATCGACAGGGGCGACACCCCGACCCTCTCGGAACTGCGCCTCCACAACGGAACCGTGTACCGCTGGAACCGCCCGGTGTACGACGTCGTGAAGGACAAGCCCCACCTGCGCGTGGAGAACCGCACCCTCCCGGCGGGCCCCACAGTCGTGGACACGCTGGCGAACGCGGCCTTCTACTACGGCCTGGTCAGGGTGCTGGCGGAGAGCGAACGTCCACTGTGGTCCCAGATGTCCTTCAGCGCGGCGGAGGAGAACTTCCTCGCGGGTGCGAAGAACGGCATCGACGCCCAGGTGTACTGGCCGGGCCTGGGAACGGTCCCGGTGGCGGAACTGGTCCTGCGCCGCCTGCTCCCCATGGCCTACGACGGCCTGGACCGCTGGGGCGTGGACCCGAAGGAACGCGACAGGCTGCTGGGCGTGGTCGAACAGCGCTGCCTCACCGGTGTCAACGGAGCCACCTGGCAGTCACGGGCCTTCCACCGCCACTACGACAACACCAGCCTGGACCGGGTGGAAGCACTGCGACTCATGCTCCGCACCTACCGGGACCTCATGCACACCAACGAACCCGTCCACTCCTGGCCGATCACCTGACCACGAAGGCCTACAGCTTGACAGCCCTTGGGCCCGCCCGGAAGTCCGGACGGGCCCAAGGCTCTAGCTCAACCAAAAACCTCTAGCTGGTCGGGAAGTCGTCAGGCGTGCGCATCCGGTCGCGCACCCAAACCCCGGCGGGCTTCAGCACCCCGGTCCCCGAGAACGAGTTCCCGGCGCACGTCCCGGTCTTGAACACCGCCCCGGACCTGAAGTCGTCCGAGAAGTTCCAGTTCGTCCACCCGATCTTCTTCTGCGCCAAGAAGTCCAGGTACTTCGCCGACTGCGTGAAGTTGTTCCCGCCGTCGCCCGACGCCGTCTGCGTCCCGAACTCCGTGATGAAGATCGGGATCCGGTCCGCCGCGCGCGACAGCGAGTTGAAGTACTCGTCCCCGTGCGACGCCGCGTAGAAGTGGAACGTGTACATGAAGTTCGTCGAGTTGATCGGGTTGTTGATGATGTCCGCTTCGGTGCGCCCGTCGGAGATCCCGAACGATCCCCACCCGTGCGTCCCCACGAACACCACGCCGTCGGGGTCCTGAGCCCGGATCACCGGGATCATCGTCTCCGCGTACGACTTGATCTTCGCCCACGTGACCCCGTTGGGCTCGTTGGCGATGTCGTAGATGATGTTCGTCTTGTTCTTGTGCCGCGAGGCGATCTCCGTGAAGAACGTCTTCGCCAACGCCGTGTTCGCGTTCGGGTCGCCCGGCGTCAGCTGGTGCCAGTCGACCAGCGCGTACATCCCGCGCTTGGTGGCCTCCTCGATGTACCCGTGCACCAGGTCGGTGTACTTGCGGGGGTCGGACGCGTAGCCGCCCTCCTGCACGTACATCGCGATCCGCAGGATGTCGGCGCCCCAGTCGGTGGCCAACGCGTCCAGCGAGGCGGGCTTGATGCAGTTCGCGTACCACTGGATGCCGTGCGTGCTCATCCCGCGCAGCTGGATGGGCTTGTTGTACTGGTTGCACAGCTTCACGCCGCACACGTGCAGCTGTCCGTTGATCTCCGCCGGACGGGTGCCGGTCGGCGGCTCCGGGTCGGTGCCGCCGGTGGAGACGTCCAGCCGGTCGAAGTTCGGTCCGCCGTTCGCGGACGTCGAGGTCGCCTTGATCTTGTTCACGCCCGCGGCCAGCTGCACCGAGGCGGTCTTCGTGGACCAGGTCGTCCACACCCCGGTGCTCGCGAACGCCAGTTCGTCCACGGCCAGGGAACCGTTGACGGTGACGTCCACCGGCCGGGTGGCGGTGGTTCCGTTGGCGTACCGGAAGCTCAGCGTCGCCGCGCCCGCGGACGGGGCGGTGACGGTGAACTCGACGGCGCTGCCAACCACGTTGTCGACGTTGACGAATCCGCTGCCGGTGAAGCCGGCGTGGTTGGACTCGACGACGCCCTGGGTGATGGTCGCGCTCTCCGCCTGGTACTCGGTGACCGCCGAAGCGCCCACACCGCCTGCCACCGCAGGGGTTGCGGGCGCCGCGAAGGCGGGCGCTATCGGGGTGATCAGTGCCGCGGACAGTGCCGCTACACCGAGCCATCGGGGACGGATAGCCACAGGGAGCCTCCCACTCGGGTACGGATGATCAGGTGGCGGCAGCCTGATTGGTTAAGAAACTTTCCTATCAGTGTGCTCAGCATCTCACCATCACCCGAGGGCCCCCGTCAACGCCCAATTCGGACTTAGCGGTCGAACGCGCCCGCCAGGTCCGCGGCCGCGGTCCCCTTGTTCCACGCCGAGACCAGCTCCGACAGCAGCACGTGCCACGGCACCGCGGCCATCACGCGGCGGTGCATCAGCAGCACGAGCTTCCCGGACCGGTCCGGCCCCGCGTCGAGCCACAACACCCGGAACAGAGCCAGGTCCGACTCCGCGGCGACGGCCGCGACCTCGGCGGCGGTGCGGTCGACCAGGGCTTGACCGGCCAGCCCGCGGGTGGAGATCCGCCGAACGCCGAAGGTCGCGCCGTGCTCGCGCAACTCGTCGTGCCGGTCGAAGACGTCCCGAACCGCGGCCGTCAACCGCCGTTCGCCCAGACCCGCACGGACCTGCACTGTCATGGACTCGAACACGGTTCACCCTTGCGCGGAGAAGTTTGAGTAAGGCTAGCCTAACTCATGTCTTGGGCGCGTCCACGAAGTGGACCTCGAACCCCAGCGCTCCGCACAGCCCGACGAGCATCTTCTGCGTGTTCTCGGTGGCCTTGGCCTCCAGGTTCGACTCCTTGGCCGCGTCGGAGATCTTCTGCTCCGCCGCGACGTAGAACTGCTGCTGGTCGGCGGTCTGCACGACGCTGTTCAGCCGGTCGAACAGCCCGCGCTCCTGCGCGAACACGTAGCTGCGCTCGTGGTTGATGTTCGGCTTGTCCAGCCGCGGCTTCGGCAGCGCGATGTCGACGGTCTTCTTCTCCTGCGACACCACCATCGCGTTCTCCGCGAGCCCGCCGAAGTCGACGTAGGCGTTGACGGACCCGGCGGAGACGAACAGGGTCCGCGACCCGGCCAGGACGTCCGGGACGAACCGCACGTCCTTCTCGATGTCGATCACGACCTGGTAGTCGCCGGAGGCGGCGTGGTACTGGCTCAGGTCGCGGATCGACCGCAGCAGCGCGGGCTGGCTGCGGTCGACCGTGTCGGTGCCGAACGGGTTGAGCTTGGGCAGCACGCCCACGATCTGGAGCGCGGCGGCGGCCACGACGACCAGGCACACCGCCACGACCCCGCGGAAGAGCCACCGCGAACCGGACCGCCAGGGAAGTCTCATACCCGGACGGGTACCCGGTCCGCACCCCCGTCAGACGGGGCCGAACGGACGCATCAGTAGTTGTCGCCGCCGAAGAAGATCTCCTCGATCTGGTCGGCGGTGCCCGCGAGCAGCGACAGCGGCTCGACGAACTCGTGGATGTCCAGCGTCTCCAACGGCAGCGAGTGCCGCAGCACCACGTGCTCCCCCATGATCGCCGCGCCGGACGCGATCGAGGACCGGCCGACCTCCTCCAGCAGCGCGCGCAGGTCGCACTTGGCGGCCAGGCCCACGGGGGAGGCGATCTGCACCCACTCGTGCTTCGCGTCCAGCACCTCGCGCACCAGGATGACGACCTGGGTGCGCTCGTCCTCCTCGTCCAGGTGCTCGAAGCCGTACAGGATCCGCATCTCGTCGGAGTCCTCCGAGATCACGTCGTACTGGTCGCGGACGTACGCCGCGAGGTCTCCCCACGTTGCCATGCCCCGAGTTTAGGGCGGTTCGCCGCTCCCAGGGCCCACAACCCGGCGACCAGGACGGCGATCACCTCCGTGAACACCAGGATCCGCTCGACGTACCCGATCGGGAACACCCGCCACCACGCGGTGCCACCGGAGGCGTGCACGAGAACGGCGTACAGCAGGGGCGAGAACGCCAGCACGGACAGGACGCCGAACCCCAGCGTCCACCGGGCGTGGCCGCCCCACGTCGGGTCCCGCAGCCACGGGCGGGCCAGCGCGATCATCGCGATCGGCAGGCTCACGAACGCGAGCAGGCTCGCCGCCCGGTGGATGCCGCCGCTCGCCGACGTCGACGGCAGCGACCAGTCCTGCTTCGGGAACGCCACCACGAGCGCCAAACCCAACGACCACAACGAAAGCGCGACGGCGCCGGTGGAGAACCAGCGGGTGACACCGCGGCGCACGAGCACGGCGGCGATCACCAGCGACCCGGCGGCGAGCAGCGACACGGCCACCTCGAAGACCCACGCGTTCGCGCCGAGGCCGTACTGGCTGATCGTGCGGCGCAGCTCGGCGGGGGCCTCCAGCGCGTTGCGCAGGTCCAGCGCGCCGATCATCGCGACGGTCGTCAGGACGGCGGTCAGGCCCGCCACGGCGACCACGCGGGGAAGGGCGCTCGGTCTCGTCAGCTCTGCGGTCGTCACGACCGGCAAAACGCCCGGACCGGACACGGGGTTCCGTGATTCAGCAAACCATCAGGAACGCCTGGCCAGCCGGAAGACCACGACGGCGGCCACGGCGAGCGCTCCGGTGAGCCACGGGACGGCCGGGCCGACGGCCAGGGACCCCACCGCGAGCGCCCCGGCGGCGGTGGCCGCGACACGCGGGGCCGAGGGTTCCCCGTCACCCATTCGTCGCACTCCCCCCGCCGGTCACCCTGCACTTTCACCTTATCGCATGACCTGGGCAACAAAGACCATCTTGGGCTGCGCGGCGAACCCCACCCCCACATGTAGTATCCAACGCGCTGATGGTTCACCTCCGGTCCACCCGGTGGTGAGGCAAGAGGGAATCCGGTGCGAATCCGGAGCTGCCCCGCAGCGGTGAGCGGGAACGACCGCCGTCATGAAGCACTGGACGCGAGTCCGGGAAGCGACGGCCAGTAGGTCCGCCGGCGAGAGCCGGAGTGCCCGCGAGTCCGAAGACCTGCCACCAGCGTGCACGCGACCGCGTGCACTACCCCGGTGCCCCGAGGGAGGGCGCGCGCGGACGGCTCACGGCGCCTCCTGCCGTGCTGCCTGCGCGTAGCTCCCCCGCGGTTCTCCGGGTGTCCACCGAGCTCGCGAGGAGAGAGCCGTGATGTCGCACTCCAGCCCGGACGGCTGACTCTCCGCGCACCCCCGAGTTTCCGACCGTCGAGCGCTGCTCGCCGGGCGATGCCACCTGCCCGAACACCACCCGCGGAGAGTCATGTCCCCCACCGAAACACCCGTTCAAGTCCCGGTGATCAGCCGCGACGGCACGGTGTCGCCGTTCGACGCGACCAAGATCGCCACCGCCGTGGCCAAGGCCTTCCACGCCGTCGAGGGCGCCGAGGCCGCCGGGTCGCAGCGGGTGCGCGAGCTGGTCGCGGACCTGACCCGGCAGGTCGAGGAGAAGCTGCGCAGGCAGGCCGGGCCGGATCGCGGGGTGCACATCGAGCAGATCCAGGACCAGGTCGAGCTGGTGCTGATGCGCGACGGCCACCACAAGGTCGCCCGCGCGTACGTGCTGTACCGCGAGGAGCACGCCAAGGCCCGGACCGCCGAGCAGCCCGCCGCCGAGGTCCGGCCCGCGCTGACCGTGAGGTTCCCGGACGGCCGGGTCGAGCCGCTGGACTTCGACCGGCTCGCGCTGGTGATCTCCGAGGCGTGCGCCGGGCTGCCCGCGACGTCCGCGGAGACCGTGCTGGCCGAGACGCGGCGCAACCTGTACGACGGCATCAGCCGCGCCGAGCTGGCCGTGGCGCCGGTGATGTCCGCGCGCACGATGGTCGAGATCGACCCGGACTACTCGCTGGTCAGCGCCCGGCTGCTGCTGGACAAGCTGCGCCGCGAGGCGCTGTCGTTCCTGGCCGGCAAGGACGACGAGGCCAACCACGCGGAGATGTCCGTGCGGTACCCGGAGTACTTCGCGTCCTTCGTGCGGCGGGGCGTCGAGCTGGGGCAGCTCGACCCGCTGCTGGAGGAGTTCGACCTGGCCCGGCTCGGCGCGGCGCTGCTGCCCGACCGCGACCTGGCGTTCCAGTTCCTCGGCATGCAGGTCCTGTACGACCGGTACTTCCTGCACAGCGACGAGAACCGCTACGAGCTGCCGCAGGCGTTCTTCATGCGCGTGGCCATGGGCTTGGCGCTGCGCGAGGACGACCGCGAGGCGCGGGCGATCGAGTTCTACGAGCTGCTGTCGTCGTTCGACTTCATGTGCTCCACGCCCACGCTGTTCAACGCCGGGACCACGCGCCCGCAGCTCTCGTCGTGCTTCCTCACGACGGTGGACGACGACCTCCAGGGCATCTTCCACGGGATCAGCAACAACGCGCTGCTGTCGAAGTTCGCGGGCGGCCTGGGCAACGACTGGACGCCGGTCCGCGGCATCGGCGCGCACATCAAGGGCACCAACGGCAAGTCGCAGGGCGTCGTGCCGTTCCTGAAGATCGCCAACGACACGGCCGTCGCGGTGAACCAGGGCGGCAAGCGCAAGGGCGCGGTGTGCGCGTACCTGGAGACGTGGCACATCGACGTCGAGGAGTTCCTCGACCTGCGCAAGAACACCGGCGACGAGCGCCGCCGCACGCACGACATGAACACGGCGAACTGGGTGCCGGACGAGTTCATGCGCCGGGTCCGCTCGGGCGGCGACTGGACGCTGTTCTCCCCCGACGAGGTGCCGGACCTGCACGACCTGTTCGGCGACGCGTTCGCCGCGCGCTACCGCGAGTACGAGGCGGCGGCGGACCGCGGCGAGGTCAAGGTGTTCCGGCGGCTCAAGGCCGCGGACATGTGGCGGCGGATGCTGACCATGCTGTTCGAGACCGGGCACCCGTGGATCACCTTCAAGGACCCGTGCAACCTGCGCTCGCCGCAGCAGCACTCCGGCGTCGTGCACTCGTCCAACCTGTGCACCGAGATCACGCTGAACACGAACCTCGACGAGGTCGCGGTGTGCAACCTCGGGTCGGTCAACCTGGCCCAGCACACCGGTCCCGACGGGATCGACAGCGCGCGGCTGGAGAAGACCGTGCGGACCGCCGTGCGGATGCTCGACAACGTGATCGACGTGAACTACTACACGATCCCGGAAGCCCGTCGGGCGAACATGCGGCACCGGCCGGTCGGCCTGGGGCTCATGGGGTTCCAGGACGCGCTGTTCGCGCAGCGGATCGCGATGGGGTCGACCGCGGCCGTCGAGTTCGCGGACCGCAGCATGGAGGAGATCAGCTACTACGCGATCTCCGCGTCGGCCGACCTCGCCGCGGAGCGCGGGGCGTACGAGTCCTACGAGGGTTCGCTGTGGTCGCGGGGGATCCTGCCGTTCGACTCGATCGCGCTGCTGGCCTCGACCCGCGGCGCGGACCTGGAGCTGGACCGCTCGTCCACGCTGGACTGGGACTCGGTGCGGGCGCGGGTGCTCGCCGTGGGGATGCGCAACTCCAACGTGATGGCCATCGCGCCGACGGCGACGATCGCGAACATCTGCGGCGTGAACCAGTCGATCGAGCCGCTGTACCGGAACCTGTACGTGAAGTCGAACATGTCCGGCGACTTCACCGTGGTGAACCCGGACCTGATCCGGGACCTGAAGGCGCGCGGGCTGTGGGACGAGGTCATGGTGAGCGACCTCAAGTACTACGACGGGAGCCTGTCGCCGATCGAGCGGATCCCGGCCGACCTGAAGGCGCTGTACGCCACGGCGTTCGAGCTGGACTCGAAGTGGCTGATCGAGGCCGGGGCCCGGCGGCAGAAGTGGATCGACCAGGCGCAGTCGCTGAACCTGTACATCGACCAGCCCAGCGGGCGGAAGCTCGACGAGCTGTACCAGCTCGCGTGGGTGCGCGGGCTGAAGACCACGTACTACCTGCGGTCGCAGAGCGCCACGCACGTGGAGAAGTCGACGCTGAAGGGGACGGACGGGAAGTTGAACGCGGTGTCGCCCGTGTCGGTCCCCGCCGCTCCTGTCGCCCCTGTCGTCACGGCTCCGGTGATCATCGCCGACGCCGGCGCGGCTGTCTGTTCGATCATCGACCCCGATTGCGAGGCCTGCCAGTGAGCTCGGACCTGTTCGACAGCGCCAGTCCCATCGAGGTGGGCGCGGCCCGTGTCAGCGTCGACGACAAGGCGATGATCAACTGCCGCGCCGACGTGAACCAACTGCTGCCGTTGAAGTACCACTGGGCGTGGGAGAAGTACCTGGCCGGGTGCAACAACGCGTGGATGCCGACCGAGGTGTCCATGCAGGCGGACATCTCGCTGTGGAAGTCGGCCGACGGGCTGACGGAGGACGAGCGCCGGGCGATCAAGCGGAACCTCGGGTTCTTCGCGACGTCGGAGTCGTTGGTGGCCAACAACATCGTGCTGGCCGTCTACCGACACCTGACGAACCCCGAGTGCAGGCAGTACCTACTGCGACAGGCCTTTGAAGAGGCCGTTCACACGCACACGTTCCAGTACATCTGCGAGTCGTTGGGGTTGGACGACGGCGAGCTGTTCAACATGTACCGGGAGATCCCGTCGATCACCGACAAGGCCGCGTGGGCGTTGAAGTACACGCAGCACTTGGAGGACCCGTCGTTCTCGACCGGGACGCCGGAGAAGGACCAGGCGTTCCTGCGGGACCTGGTGGCGTTCTACGTGGTGTTCGAGGGCATGTGGTTCTACACCGGGTTCGCGCAGATCCTGTCGCTGGGGCGGCGCAACAAGATGGTGGGGATCGCGGAGCAGTACCAGTACATCCTGCGGGACGAGTCGATCCACCTGAACTTCGGGATCGACGCGATCAACCAGATCAAGATCGAGAACCCCCACCTGTGGACCGACAAGTTCCAGGAGGAGATCCGGACGATGCTGGTCGAGGGGTGTGAGCTGGAGATCGCCTACGGGCGGGACACGATGCCCCGCGGGCTGCTCGGGCTGAACGCCGAGCTGTGCGAGGAGTACATGCACTTCATCACCAACCGGCGGTGTGCGCAGTTGGGGTTGGAGCCGGTGTTCCCGCCCACGGAGAACCCGTTCCCGTGGATGTCGGAGATGATGGACCTGAAGAAGGAGAAGAACTTCTTCGAGACTCGGGTGATCGAGTACCAGAACGGCGGCTCGTTGGAGTGGTGAGCTGAGGGGGCGCGCTGCCGGGCTTCCGGCGGCGCGCCCCTCGCGTCACCCGGTGCCCAGCTTGGCCAGGTACTCGGCCCGGCTCGCCTCGATGCCCTTGGTCAGCTCCAGCACCTCCGGGCTGCTGCCCGCTCCCAGTTCCGACTTCGCGACCGTCGTGGACTCCTCGAAGTGGGCTTTGAGGAGGGTGCGCAGTTCGTCGTCGAAGGCCGGGCCCGTGACTTTGGTGAGTTTGTCCAGTTCGTCCGCCGTGACCATGCCCGGCATGTCGTGGCCGTCGTGCATGGCCAGGTAGGTCTGGCCTGCCGTGGTGAGGGCCTTGCGCAGGCCTTCGAGTTCTTTCTGGTGGCCGGTTTCCACCTCGGCCGCCAAGGCTGCCAACGCCGGGTTCACGCCCTGGCGGGTTTTTGCCAGTTGGAGGACCGGCAGGACCGTCTCGTCCTGGGGAATTGCCAGTTGGACGTAGGCCGCGTCGGTGTCGCTGAAGCCGCCCGGTCGAGCCGGAGCCGAGGAGGACGGTGGCGCGGCGGCCGGGTGGACGTGGGCGCTGTGCGGGTCTTGCTGCTGTTGGGCTGTCGAGCAGCCCGCCAGCAGCAGTGCGGCCAGCAGCAGGGTGGTGCGGCGCATGTGATCACTCCCAGGATGAGGTCACAGGTGGCTAGGCGGAGTGGCGGACTACCAGCGTTGGTTCGAAGACGACGGCGCTGACCGGGCGGTCCGGGCGTTCGATGCGGCCGAGGAGGAGTCTGGCCATTTCCGCCGCCATCTCCTCCACCGGCTGTCTGACCGTGGTGAGGGGTGGGTCGCAGGCCAGGGCCGGGCTGCTGTCGTCGAAACCGACCACCGCGATGTCGTCCGGGACGTGGAGGCCGTGTCTGCGGAGCACCGGCATGGCGCCGTGGGCCATGAGGTCGGAGGCGATGAAGATGCCGTCGACGTCCGGGCACCTCGCCAGGAGTTCCTCCATGGCCGTCGCACCGCCCTCGTGGGTGAAGTCGGCTTCCACGGCGATCACCTCCGGGTAGCCGCGGTCCGCCATGGTGTTGCGGAAGCCCGCCAAGCGGTCGTGCGCCGCGGTGGTGGAGACCGGACCGGTGATGGTCGCCACCCGGTAGCAGCCGCGGTCGGCCAGGTGGTGGGCCGCGAGGGAGGCTCCTGCCAGCTGGTTGACGTCCACGTAGGTGATGGGCATCGGGCGGACCGGTCTGGCCGCCAGGACGACCGGGAGGTGCGAGTCGATGAGCATCTTAGGCAGCGGGTCCGCGCCGTGGGTGTGGATGAGGATCACGCCGTCCAGGCGGCCCTGGCGCAGGTCGGCGACGACCTGCTGGTGGGTGCCCGCTCCGGCGCTGGTCAGGACCAGTTGCACGCCCAGGGGCTGGGTGACGTCCATGACGCCCGCCACCACGCGGCCGAAGTACGGGTCGCCGAGCATGCGGCCCTCGTCCGGCAGCACCAGGCCGATCGCGCCCGCGCGCCTGGTCACGAGCGACCTGGCGGCCCGGTTGGGGGTGTAGCCGGTGGCGACGATGGCGCGGGTGACCATTTCGCGGAGTTCCTCGTCCACCGTGGAGACCCCGTTCACCACCCGCGAGACCGTCGCCCTGGACACGCCCGCGACCCGCGCCACCTCTTCCAAGGTGACCGGCGACGGCGTGGAGCGGGAGTCTGGCACGTCTGCCTTTATACCGTTCTTCAAGGTGCACCCGGTGTTCTCGGCGGAAGCAGTCCTGAATGGACGCCGCGCTGCTCCGGGAGACCTCCCCCGGAGCAGCGCGGTCGTCACGACAGGTCTCGCCTACTGGTAGACGCGGACGTAGTCGACCAGCATGCGCTGCGGGAACTGGGTGCTGGCGTCCGGCGGACCGGGCCAGTCACCGCCCACGGCGTTGTTCAGGATGATGAAGAACGGGTGGTCGAACACCCAGGGACCGCGAGTCGCCTCGACGGTGGCCTTGTCGATCGCGATGACCTGCTGGTCGTCGATCGACATCTTGATGCCCTTGCTGTCCCAGTCCAGGGTGAACTTGTGGAAGGCGTTCATGTAGTCCGCCCCGCCCGGCAGGGCCAGTGGAGCGCCGATGCCGCCGCCGCCGAAGTACGACGGTCCGTGGATCGTCTGGTAGGCGGTGTTGGGTTCGCGGCCGAGGTGCTCCATGATGTCGATCTCGCCGGAGTTCGGCCACGGGGTGTTGGTGTCGATGATGTTCGCGCCCAGCATCCAGAACGCGGGCCACAGGCCCTTGGTGCCGGACACCTTGATGTTGGCCTCGATCCTGCCGTACGTCCAGGTGGCCTTGCCGTGGGTGATGAGCCGCGACGAGGTGTACTGGCAGGTGCCGCTGCCGCTGACCGGGTCGACCGGGCAGGCCGAGCCGGGCGTGACCTCACGACGGGCTTCCAGCACGAGGTTGCCGTTGCCGTCGGTGAAGGTGTTGTTGTTGTTCGTGTAGTACTGGAGTTCGGCGTTCTGGCCGGTGCCGATCTCCGGCCGCCACTTGTTGGCGTCCGGCTTGGTGCCGTTGGGCGTGTTGAACTCGTCCGACCACACCAGCTGCTTCGGGTTGCGCGGGTCCTGCGGGATCACCGGCTGCGGGTTCGGCGCGCCGCCGGTGCCCCACACCTGGAACTCCCAGAGCGAGTAGCCGTAGGGCGAGCCGCGGCCCGTGCCGTACATCCGGACGAACCGGCCGCTGCCGTTGACGGTGAGCGTCTGCTTGAAGCCGGCGCCCGTCGTCGTGGAGTAGATCGGCGTCCAGTTGCCCGTGCCGTTCGGCGAGACCTGGATCTCGAAGGACTTGCCGTACGCCGGGTCCCACTGCAGGACGACCTTGTGGATCTGGGCCGTGGCCCCGAGGTCGACCTGGATCCAGCCGGGGTCGACCCAGCCGACGTCGGTCGCCGTCGCCCAGCGGGTGGCCGGGTCGAAGTCGAACGCCTTGTCGGTCGTGCAGCCGTTGCAGTTGGGGTCGTTCTGCTGCGTGGAGGCCGTTCCCGGCTTCTTGTACGACAGCAGGACGTCGGTCCCGTTGTTCGGCGGCGTGGTCGTCGTGGTGGTGGTCGGCGGGGTGCCGGTGTCCGTGCTGGTGCGGACCGCGAGCTCCCACAGCGAGACGCCCCACTGCGTGGCGCGGGCCGTGGAGTAGACGCGGAGGTACCTGCCGGAACCGGTGAACGTCGGGTTCTGCACACCACCGGTGCTGGTCGTGGTCGAGTAGACGGACGTCCACCCGGTGCTGCCGTCGGCGGAGACCTCGATCCGGTACGCCGAGGCGTACGCGGTCTCCCAGTTGAGGGTCGCGCCGCAGAAGTTCTGCGTCGACCCGAAGTCGACCCGAAGCCACTGCGGGTCGGCCGCGTCGCTCGACCAGCGCGTGCCGGGGTCCCCGTCGACCGCCGAGGTGGCGACGAAGGGGCTCCCGGTCTGCACCGAGGACGCGGTGACGGGCTTGCCCTGGGCGGCGTTGGCCGTGCCGCACACCGGTGCGGCGGCGTGCGCCGTCAGGAGCGGAACGGCGACCGCGCAGGCGGTCACGACGGCCGTGAGCGCGGCTACGAGCCTGCCCCGGTGTCGAAGGCCGCGAGAAGCGGGTGGTTGCATGACATCTCCAGTGATGATCGTCGCAACAGGACGGACGGCTCGATCAGGGACGACCGTCGACCCCGCACTTGATGATGGGGTTGATGCAGTCGCGGACGCGGCGCAGCATCTCGGCCTCCGGCCACGCGTTGAAGAAGTCGCCGTGCATCGTGAACCCGGCCCCCGAGGAGAGGCGGAACCCGGCCGGGTTGCCGCTGATCGGGTACCGGACGACCTGGCGCAGCTTCGGCACGGGGACCGGGTGCGTCGACGGGCAGTCGCCGTTCACCGGGTAGGCCATGTGGCTCTTGTGGTCCGCCGAGTCGAGGTCGCGGCCGTTCCAGCACTGCGGGAAGTCCAAGTAGGACTCCAGCTCGGTGCCCGCGGGGCATTCCACGAAGTTCTTCGACGGGTTCACCTGGCCCGCGTGCAAGCAGGACCAGCGGGAGATCGTGGTCTCGTCCGGCGCGGTCGCCTTGGAGTTGCCCGCGACGATCCGCAGGCCCAGCGGCAACGGCTGGATCCGGGCGATCACGTCGTCGCGCACGCCCTCGCCGAGGTAGTAGAACGTCGGCGGGTCGGGCACGACCACCTGGTTGTTGTTGTAGAAGTCCGGGATCCAGTACGACGACAGGTCCAGGGCCGGGGAGCAGTTGCTGTTCGCGGCGAGCAGGCTGTTGATGTCGCTGTTCGCGTTGGTCGACGTGTTGCCGAAGAACGCGTGCATGTGCGACGCGCCGGGCAGGCGCGGGGCGACGATCGGGTCGTCCGGCAGCCGGTGGCTGAACGGGCAGGACGCGAGGAACTCCGCGACCCGCACGATCGGGCCGTTCGGCGGCGGGGTGGTCGTGGGACCGCCCGCGCGGGTGCCGAAGACCTGGAACTCCCACAGCGAGATGCCCCACTGGGTGGCCCTGGTGATGCCTTCGATCCGCACGTACCGGCCGGAGCCGGACACCGCGAGGGTCTCGTTGCCGCCGGTCCCGCCGGTCACCGTCTTGATGGTGGTCCAGCCGTCCGCGCCGTTGGCGGAAGTCTGGATGCGGTACGAGCTGGCGTAGGCGTTCTCCCAGTTCAGGGTGATCTGGGAGATCGTGGACGTGGACCCGAGGTCAACCCGAAGCCACTGGCCGTCCTGCGCGGCACTGGACCAGCGGGTACCGCCGTTGCCGTCGACCGCGGCGGGCGCGAGCGTCCCGCCGTTCTCGGACGACGACGCCGCGGCGGTGGCGCCTTGGGACAGGAGATCGGGAGCGGCGGCGGCGGTGGACGTGCCGACGTAGAGAGCGGACGCGGTCAGCCCCGCGATGGCAAGGCCCGCGAAGAGACCTCGCCACCGGGTGGGAGCACGGCGAATCGTGGTTACCACGACTCTCCTTTCGCAGGGGAGCAGGCCGTGCTGACCCCGGCGCGGGAAGACCTGCGCCGGGACGGCCCGAGGAGGTTACGAGGAGGTTTCAGGAGAGCGCTCTCTCAGCGGACGCTAGAACTGGGCCGCAGGACTGTCAAGGAATACCGGGAGTTCCGGTCCAAGTCGGGCGAATCGCCAGGACCGCGAGGAGAGCACGGTCAGAGAGCGCTCTCTGGAGGCGGGCTTGAGGGAGGGAGGAGAGGGCTGGTGGGAGACCAGGGTGGAGAAGGGGGAGGTCGGGAGCGTGGGGCCCTCGGGACCAGCGGCGGGAAGGGAGGGGCGGGGGTGAAAGGCCGAGGTTGGGGCCGGACCGGGGCTGGAGCCGGGCCGGAGCAGGGTTAGAGCCGGGCCGGGCGATGGCGGGGTTAGACGGACCGGGACAGGGGCGAGGCTGGAACCGGACCGACCGACCGGGCGAGACAGGCCGGGGCGAGGCGAGGGGCGAACCGGAGCGGGCGGGGCAAGAGGGGCCAAGCCAGCGCGGGGTAGGCCGGGGCAGGCCGGAGCCGCACCGAACAGGCCGAGGCGAGAGAGGCCGGGGCGAGGCTGGAGCCAAACCCGAGCGCGGGCGGGCAAGACGGGCCAAGCCAGCGCGGGGGCCTGAACCGGAGCGGGCGGGCAAGACCGGGCAGAGCCGAGTCGAACCGGGGCGGGCACAGGACGCCGAAGTGGGCGGGTAGTGCGGGACTGGGCCGGTGCCAGGCTGGAGTCGAACCGCACCGCCCGCCCTGGGCGTCCAGCCTGGGTCGAGGGCCGGGCGTCTGGGGCAGGACAAGCAGGGCGAGACGGGGTGAGGTGAGGCGGCCCGCAGCTGAGGCTGGAATTGGATGAGGGCCGAGCCCAAGCCGGGGCGGAATCAGGCCAGGAACCAGAGCCGAAAGCGGAACCCTGAGTGGAGAGTGCTGGGGTCGAGGCACTTCGGGGCCTGGGCTGGGACCTCGGCCAGTAGTGGGGCTGAGTGGGCCGAGAGTCGGTGGGCAGGGGCGGAGGCGGATTGGGACGGATGGGCCGGAGGCCGTGGGCCGAGGCTTGAACTACGAGCGCGAGCGAGGGGCGCGAGCATCAAGGCTGGGCCGCTCGTGGGGCTTGAGCGACATCGGTCGGGCTACGCGGAACCTGTCCCCGGTCGCGGCTCGATGGGTCTGGCGCGAGCGGTGTCACTCGAGGTGCTGGAGGGCGCTTCGCTGAGCGCTTCCTGCGCGGTCCGTCGTGGGCCGACCGGGGGAAGTCGTGGGCTGCGTCCCGGCTGCTGAACTGGTTGTTTCGCGGCATACTGCCGGCATGAGGTTCCGGGCGACTGTTTTGCAGAGCGGGAAGACGGCTACCGGGGTCCGGGTGCCGGACGAGGTTGTCGACGGGTTGGGGTCTGGGCGGCGGCCCGCTGTTCTGGCGCGGATCGGTGACTACGAGTACCGCACCAGCGTCGGGTCCATGGGTGGGGTGTTCATGCTCCCCATCAGTGCCGAGGTGCGGGCAGGCGCGGGGGTGGCCGCCGGGGACGACATCGAGGTCGAGTTGGCCCTGGACACCGCGGTGCGGGAGGTCGTGGTCCCGGAGGACTTGGCCGCCGCCTTGGACGACGCCGCGCGGGCTAGGTTCGACGCCCTGTCCTACAGTGCGAAACGTCGTCTGGTCATGCCGATCGACGACGCCAAGACCCCCGAGACCCGTCAACGGCGCGTCGCCAAGGTGGTCGAGGGCCTCCAGGGCTGACCTCGGTCAGACCCGCGCCGCCGGCGGCAGGTCGTGTGCCTCGGCCACCGGCCACTCCAGCGGGTCCGGGCCCAGGCGGGTCAGCTCCTCCACCTGCAAGCGGCACCACGGCGAGATGTCGCGGCTGCCGTCCAGCACGGACTCGGCGAACTCGGTCCAGTCGACCCACTCCACGCTGTCGACCTCGTCCGGGTTCGGTGACGGGGACCCCACCACGATCCCGCGGAACACGGGGCACATCTCGTTCTCCACCACGCCGTTCGGCATCTCCGCGCGGTACCGGAACTTGGGCAGGATCAGGTCCACCTTCCGCACCCCCGGCAGCCCCAGCTCGTCGGTCAGCCGCCGCAGCACGCTGTCCGCCATCTGCTCACCCGGCGCGGGGTGGCCGCACGCGGTGTTCGTCCAGATCCCCGGCCAGGTCTTCTTGTGCAGCGCCCGGCGGCTGAGCAGCGTGCGCCCCTCCGCGTCGAAGAGGTAGCTGGAGAACGCCAGGTGCAACGGGGTGTCGTGGTGGTGGACCTCGGCCTTGTCGGCCAGTCCGATGTGGTTTCCTGCCTCGTCCAGCAAGAGGACCTGTTCCTTCGTCACGCGGGACACCTTGCCACATCGGGGGTCTGCGGTAAGTCCCTCGAACGGCTGTCACGACGGCGGTCGTGACAGCCGTTCCGCTAGGCCTACAGGGTGACGGACCAGCTGTCCAAGACCCCTGTGTCACCGGGTCCGTTGTCGCCGACGCGCAGCGTCCACGTGCCGGTCGCCTGCTCCGCGACGCCCGCCGCGGTGAAGGACTTCACGCCGGGGAACGGCGTGCAGGGGTAGTTCCCGTAGCGCTGCAACGGGTACGTCCGGCCCGACGGGCCGACGAGCGTGATGTTCAGGTCCTGCGCGCAGGTGTGGGTGGCGGTGACCTCCACGACCGGGGCTTTCGCGGCCTGGCCGGTCGCCGTCGACCGGACCGGGCTGGTCGCCACGGCGTAGTCGCGGATCGGGAAGTCGGTGTCGTTGCGGAAGGTCCGGCCGCCGCCGGGGGTGCCGGGCGGGGTGTGGACCGTGAGGCTCGCGCTCGCCGCGGAGGTGTTGCCCGCGGCGTCCTTCGCCTTGATCGTGAACACCGAGTCGGTGTCCGGTGTCAATCCGCTGATCGTGGCCGATGTCGTCGCCACGGTCGTGGCGAGGGCACCGTTTCGGTAGACCTCGTACCCCGTCACGGCCGTGTTGTCCGTGGCGGCGTTCCACGCGAGCGTCGCGCTCGTCGCCGTGGTGGCGGTGGAGCGCAGTCCGGCCGGGACGGACGGGGCCTCGGTGTCGGGGGTGCCGCCGGTCCCGGTGAGCAGGGTGAGGTTCCACTTGCGCAGGGCCTCGTTCACCGGCTGGAAGATGGACTGGTCGTCTGCTCCGCCGGGGCTGCACGAGGACTGGCCGCCGGAGTGCAGGCCGACGGCCTTGTCGCCCGCGAGCCACGCCCCGCCGGAGTCGCCGCCCATCGAGCACGCGGTGGTGGTCGCGAGGCCTTCGACGACCGTGGAGCCGTAGTCGATGGTCTGCTCCACGGCGGTCACCGTGCCGCACTTCCACTTCGACGTGTTGCCGGAGTGGCAGACGGACTGGCCGACCAGCGGTTCGACCGAGCCGGTCACGGTCACCGGCGCGCCGCCCCACGTGTTGACGGCGGCCGAGAGCGTCCAGCCCGCCTCGGTGACCGCGACGACGCCCATGTCGCCCTCGCGGGCGTTGACCGTGCGCGTGCCGCCGACGTTGCTGGTGCCCAGCTTGTTCTGCTGCCCGGACGCCCCGAACGCGGCCTGGTTGGCGTCGTTGGTGCAGTGGCCCGCGGTCACGAAGTGCTTGCCACCGCCGGAATCCGTGGCCGGGAAGCCCACGGAGCAGTTGCTCTCGCTGCCGGGCCACCAGGGGTTGCCGGGCTGGACCGTGCCGGACTGCTGGATCACGCTCCCGGACTCCACGATCCGGACCGGAGCGCCGAACGCCCGGACCCGGTCGAGGAACGCGGTGGTGGCGGCCGTCTTCGTGCGCCGGTCCAGGCGGACGACGACGCCGTCCGCCTGGGGATCGGGACCCCAGCTCGTCACGCCGGGAACGCCGTCGCCCGCGAGGGCGGTGATGGACCGGGTGAGGTCGGCGAGCGCGGCCTGACCTCGGGTGACGAGCTTCGGGGAGGCTCCCGACGAGCGGGCGGTCGACGCCGCCGCGTCGTCGGTGACCGCGACGACGAGGTCGCCGGTCCCGGCGTCGAACCACCGGGAGCCCAGCTCGGCGGGCAGGGCCGCCGCCACCCGCTGGGCCGCGGCCTCGTCGGTCAGCCGGGTCTCGGCCTGGGCCCTGGTCAGGCCGAGGTCGCGTTGCAGGGCGTCGAGCACGGCGGGCGGCGGCTCGTCGGGAGCCGCCGCCGCACCGGGTGCGAAGGACAGGAACAGCGCGCAGGCACTGGTCGCCAGCAGGGCTTTTCGCAACATGGACCACTCCAGTTCGTGCAGGGAGGACCGACGCTAGGGCGGTTCGAGAGGCCCCGAAATCGGGGAAACCCCTCGTCGGGGTCGCCATCGCCGCCGCCCGACCGCAGGATGGGTGGGTGCTGATCAGCCGGGGTGTGGCGATCGCCGACTTCGACGGGGTGCGCAGGCTGGTCGTGCACGGACCGGCGGGGATCGGCAAGTCGACCGTGGTCCGGGCGATGGCCGACCGGGCGGCGCGGACGGTGTGGCTGGCCCCGGACGCGGCCGACGCCGCGCTGCCGTTCGCCGGGATCGCGGAACTCCGCGGCGCGGCGACGCGGGACGTCGGCCCGATCACCGCCGACGTCGACCGGCTCGTGGCGCGGGGCCGGGCCGCGGAGGTGGTGCGGGCCCTGCCGCCGGGTGCCCTGCTGGTGGTGGAGAACGCGCAGTGGTTGGACGTGGAGAGCGCGGAGCTGCTGGCGTTCGCGCTGCGGCAGGCTCCCCCGGCGCTGCGGGTGATCGCCGTCGAGCGGGCGCACCAGGTGCCGGGCCGGGCGGCGGCGGTCTGCGGGGAACGGGCCGCGCGCTGGGCGCTGCCGCCGCTGGCCGCGGACGGGATCGCGGAACTGCTGGCGCAGCAGGGGTTGCGGTACCGGTGGGCCGGGCGGGTGCACGCGATGAGCGGCGGCAACCCGGCGCTGGCGCTGGAACTCGGGGCGGCCATCGCGGCGCTGGACCACGACCTGCGGCCGTTCGAGGCGCTGCCGGTGCCCGCGCGGGTGCGGGTCGTCGTGCGCGAGCGGCTGGCCGAGGTGAGCGCGAACGCGGCCCGGACGCTGCGGGTCGCGGCGTTCGCGGACCGGCCGACCGTGGCGCTGCTGCACCGGGCGTGCGGCCCGGACGTGGACGCGCACCTGGCGGAGGCCGTGGCGGCGCACCTCGTGGAGGTCGACGACGCGGAGCACGTGCGATTCACCGCCGGGGTGCTCACCTCGGGCGTCCCGCACGCGGAAAAGCTGGAGCTGCACGGGGTCCTGGCGTCCGTGGTGGACGATCCCGTGGCCCGCGCCCGGCACGCGGCGCTGGCCGTGGACGAGCCGGACGCCGGTGTCGCCGACCGGGCCGAGGACGCCGCCGAGACGGCCCGCGGGCACGGGAACCGGGCGCTGGCCGCGGAGTTGAGCCTCCTGTCCGCCCGCCGGACCCCGCCGGAGGACGACGCCGCGGCGGTGCGGCGGCTGGTGCTCGCGGCCGTGGACGCGGGGTTCGCCGGACACGTCGAACGGGCTCGCGAGGCGGCGAACCTCGTGCTGGAGCGGAGTTCCCGACCGGCCGACCGGGTCCACGCGCGACTGTCCCTTGTAGACGTCGCCGGTCAGTCGCTCGCCGCCGCGGACGAGGAGTTCGCCCACGCCCTGGCCGAGGCCCGCGGGGATCCCGCCTTGGTGGCGGCGGTGCGGTTGCGCGAGTCGTGGAAGGCGAACCTGTGCGACGGCGACCCGCTGGCCGCGCGGGCGGTGGCGGCGGACGCGGCGGAACTCGCGGCGCGCGGCGGTGACCTGACCGTGCGGGCGATGGCGTTGACGATGCGGGCCCGGATGGAGCGGGTGCTGGGGATGCCCGGCGCGGACGCCGTGCTGGCGCGGGCGTTGGCGCTGCCGGTGACCGGGATCCCGTTGGGGGTGCACAACTCCCCCGCCTACCTGGCGGTGCGGCACGCGCTGTTCGACGACCGGCTGGTCGACGCGCGGGCGCAACTGCTGGCGCTGCTGCCGGTCGCGGAGCGGTCCGGCGCGGCCGAGGACGTCACGGACGTGCTGCGCAGCCTCGCGGAGGTCGAGGCCCGGTCCGGGCGGTGCGCGGCCGCGCTGCACCACGCCCGGCGGGCCGTGCGGACGACGGCCGAGGCCGGGTTGTCGCCCGGCCCCGCCTGGTGCACGGCGTCGGTCGCGGAGGCGACGGGCGGGTCGTTCCAGCGGGCGCTGGACTACGCGCGCCGGGCCGCGCGGGCGTCGGAGGAGGAGCAGGACCGGGTGTTCGGGTCACGGGCCCGGCACGCGGAGGGCGTGGTGCTGCTGGCCCTGGACCGCCCGGAGGAGGCGGTCGACGCGCTGTCGGCCGTGCGGCGGCTGGAGGAGTCGCAGCTGGTGGGCGACCCGTCGATCCTGCGGTGGCACGGGGACCTGGCCGAGGCGCTGGTCGGGGTGGGGCTCCCGGCCGAAGCCGAGGAGCTGATCGCGAGGACCCGCGCGAGCACCGACCACGCCGGGGTGCTCGTGCTGCTGGACCGGGCCGAGGGCCTGTTGCGGTCCGATCCCGCGCTGCTGGCGGACGCGGCCCGGCGGACGGAGCTGCCGGTGGAGCGCGGGCGGACGTTGCTGGCGCTGGCGGGCGTGCACCGGAGGAGACGACGGAGGGGCGCGGCGCGGGACGTGCTGCGGGAGGCGGTGGAGCTGTTCGCCGGCCTGGAGGCGCACCCGTGGACGGCGGTGGCGCAGGACGCGCTGGACCGGCTCGCGCCCCGGCCCGGTGACGGACTCACCGAGGCCGAGGCGCGGCTGGCGGAGCTGGTCGGGCAGGGAGCGAGCAACCAGCAGGCCGCGTCGGCGCTGTCGGTCAGCGTGAAGACCGTGGAGGCCACGCTGACGCGGGTCTACCGCAAGCTGGGCGTCCGCTCGCGCTCGCAGCTCGCCGCGGGATGGGGTCAGCAGCCGCCGCAGTTGTAGTACGTGACGTCCCAGTGGTTCGACTCGTTGTAGTAGACGTTGCCCGAGCCCGCCTTCCACTTGCCGCCGCCGATGGAGGTGAACGTGCCGGTGATGTAGTTGGTGAGGCACGTGGTCATGCGGAAGTCGACCTTGTAGCCGTTCCAGTGGCTGTAGGTGCCGCTGGCGTGGCCGGTCTCGGTGCCGCCGGTGATCGTCAGCGCGCACCCGCTGGCCCGCTTGAGGACGCCCGCTCCCTGGATCGTCGCCAGGTTGACCTGGTCGAACGACGTGCAGGTGGAGTTGTTGCGGTTGCTGCACCCGCCGCTGGAGGTCCAGGAGATCCCGGCGGCGGTGAGGCGGCTCGTGGCGTCGGAGTGGGTCAGCTTGGTGACCAGGGCGTCGACGTCGGCGTGGGCGACGGAGGTGCCGACCAGCAGCGCGACGAGCGCCAGGGTGAGTGTCGAGAGCATGCGTGCAAGGCGCATGTGCTTCTCCCAGGAGTTGGTCATTCCCCGACTTTTGCCGGGCTCCGAGGGAGTCTGTCCGGTTTGCGGCGGGCCGGGCGGAATTCGCTTCGGTGCTACGAAGCGAATCCGCGCCGACTTGCCCAGAGGGAAAGAACCTTGCTTTTCTAGTCGGAGTGGCGTAGCACGCTCTCGACCTCGGTGACGAACGCGGCCACGCCGTCCTCGTCCGACGGGGCCCCGTGGGCCTGGAGGATCTCCAGCAGCGCGGCGCCGCTCGTGGACCGGCGGGCCAGCCTGCGGAGGCCGAACGCGGACTCGTACCAGGCGACGGCCACGGCCAGCGCGGCGACGACGGCGGCCAGGAAGCCCCACATCGGGCGGCGGGTGGCGTCCGCGGCGGCGATGGCCCCGAGCGCCGCGGCACCGGCCAGCAGCACCACGGACAGCGCGCCCGTCCAGCGGCGGGCGGACGTGTACTTGACGCGGCCCCGTTCGAAGCCGTCGAGGCGTTCGCCGACGCGGTGCTTGAGGTAGACGCGGACGAACTGGGTGCGCCGCTCCTCGGGGGACGCCTTCGGCGCGGGCTTGGCCTGCGGCTTCGGCCGGGGCTTCGGCGACGGCTTTGCCGCCGCCTCCGCGGGGGCCGCCGAAGCGCTCACCTGGGCCGCCACGGCGGACCGGGCGGAGGTGCCGCCGAGCGCGGCCCCCACCGACCTGGCGGGAGCGCTCGTCTTGCCGGTCAGGCCGGGCAGTCCCTCCTGGGTGGCGGCGGGCTTCTCCGCGGCGCCGGACTTGCCCGCCCGCACACCGGGCGCGGGCTTGGCCGTCCCGGCGGGGTCGGCCTTGGTCTCCGGCTTGGCCTGGGCGGCGGAGTCGGGCTTGGTCTCGCTCATGAGGTGGTCACCGGTTCGTGGCGGTGCCGCGCGACGGCGTCGACGAGGGCCTGCACGCGGGCCTCCCGTTCGGCGTCGGACACGGGCAGCGGGGCGGCGAGGTGGTCGAAGTACAGCGCGCGCAGGGCTTCCGCGCGGTGCGCGGCGGACAGGTCGTCCTCGGAGGCCTCGTACCGGCGGGTCAGCGCGACCAGCGCGGCGGCGAGCGCGGCGGACACGGCCACGAGCGCGCCGGGCCACGCCTGGTCGGCCAGCCACGCCTGGAGCGCGCCGAACGAGATGGCGGCGAAACCGGAGGCGATCGCCAGCACGATCAGCAGCCGGGCGTGGTTGCGCTCGCGGTGCGCGGTCTCGTCGACCTCGTGGAACGCGGGCGCGATCACCCGGTTGGCCTCGTGGATCGCGTCCGCCAGCAGCGGGTACTCGACGACGAAGCCGGGGTCGATGATCGGGACGACGTCGCGGGGGCGGTAGCGCAGCCGGGGCAGGATGGTGAGCGGGGCGACGGGCGTCGCGCCGAGCGTCTGCTCCAGCGCCGCCACCACGCGCTCCGGGCCCTCGTCCAGGTGCACGGCCGACACCTTGCCGCTGCGGACCAGCACGGCCAGGTCGTCGTCCTCGGACAGGGTGCCGCGCGCGATCTCGTCGGCCAGGCCGCCGGTGCCGGCGACCGCGACCAGCGGCCGGTTGCCCGCGAGGTGCACCACGACCTGCGCGCGGGCCCGCTCGTCGCCGCCGATGAGCAGCGCGACGGACCGGCCGCGCTTGCCGGTGATGGCGTCCACCGTCCGGAACAGGGCGGGCGTCTCCTCGCCCCAGTTCTTGCCGGGCACGAGCACGGCCACGTCGTGGTTCGGGTTGAGGGGCAGCTCGCCGTCGGTGGGCTTCTCCTCCCCCGTCACGACCCGGCCGCTGGGCGCGACGGCGACGAACGGCGGCAGCTTGCCGTCGACGCCCTCCAGCGCGACCCCGAGCAGGTGCACGACACCGACGTCGGCTCCGGCGGTGATGAACACCGCGTCCCGATCCGCCACGACCCGGCGGAGCAGGAGCAGCACTTCGGCGCCCAACTCCGTGGTCAGGGGCTCGCCGGAGGAGAAGAGCGCGATCACCGGTCTCCCCCGCGGGACGCCGAGCGACCTCGCTCGGACGTCTGCGTCGGGGTGCGCCAGTCGCTTCACGCGCGGACCATCCGCTGTTGGCATGCGGGGCACCCTAGCCGTGGCTCACGGCAATTTCACCCTTCCGTCGGCGGATTTCTCCTGGAATGGGTCTTGCCACATCGCCGGTAGAGTGCTTCAGGAACCCCTGAGCAGGCAACAGACGGACGGTAGTTGGGCATGACGGTGACCGAGCACGACGTGGCGATCGACCCCGAGCAGGACGTGCCGGGGATCGACCCGGCGCTGATGGAGACCTGCCTGGCGGTGTTGGCGCAGGTCGAGCAGCTGCCGACCGAGCACCCGGACGCGGTCGCGGTCCGGCGGGCCACGGCCGGGATCTTCAAGACCGTCCGCAAGATGCGCCGCACCGCCCGCCGCGCCGCCGAGTCGGCCGCGGACCGGGCCGTGATCGAGGCCACTGCCACCGGGTCGCCGCAGCGGATCGACGACGAGACGCAGGGCATCCTGCTCGTCGACAGCACGCCGGGGGCCAAAGCGGGCACGCTGATCAAGGCGAAGGCCTGCTACACCTGCAAGAACCGGTACACCGAGGTGGACGCGTTCTACCACCAGCTGTGCCCGCCGTGCGCGGCCCGCAACCGGGGTCGGCGCGACGCGTCGGTGGACCTGTCCGGGCGCCGGGCGCTGCTGACCGGCGGCCGGGCGAAGATCGGCATGTACATCGCGCTGCGGCTGCTGCGCGACGGCGCGCACACCACGATCACCACCCGGTTCCCGAACGACGCGATCCGCCGGTTCAAGGCGATGCCGGACAGCGCGGACTGGCTGCACCGGTTGAAGGTCGTGGGCATCGACCTGCGCGACCCGTCGCAGGTGATCGCGCTGGCCGACTCCGTGGCGGCGGCGGGCCCGCTGGACGTGCTGATCAACAACGCCGCGCAGACCGTGCGCCGGTCGCCGCAGTCCTACGCGCCGCTGGCCGCGCTGGAGTCCGCTCCCCTGCCGGACGGGCCGCTGCCCGAACTGGAGACCTTCGGGCACACCAACGACCAGCACCCGGCCGCGCTGGAGGGGCAGATGCCCGCCATCCCGACGCCGCACGCGCTGACGGCGTTGGCGCTGACCGCCGGATCGGCCTCGCCCGCGCGGATCGCGACGGGCACGGCCATCGACGCCGGCGGCCTGCTGCCGGACCTGCACGACGAGAACAGCTGGACCCAGCGGGTCAACGAGGTCGACGCGCTGGAACTGCTGGAAGTGCAGCTGTGCAACATGACCGCGCCGTTCATCCTGGTGTCGAGGCTGCGCGCCGCGATGGCCGCGTCGCCCGCGCGGCGCAAGTACGTGGTCAACGTGTCCGCGATGGAGGGCCAGTTCAGCCGCGCCTACAAGGGCCCCGGCCACCCGCACACGAACATGGCCAAGGCCGCGCTGAACATGCTGACCCGCACCAGCGCCGAGGAGATGCTGACCGACGGCATCCTGATGACCGCCGTCGACACCGGCTGGATCACCGACGAGCGCCCGCACCCCACCAAGATGCGCTTGGCGGACGAGGGTTTCCACGCCCCGCTCGACCTGGTCGACGGCGCCGCCCGCGTCTACGACCCGATCGTCCGGGGCGAGGAGGGCGTCGACCTGTACGGCTGCTTCCTCAAGGACTTCGAACCCTCCCCCTGGTAGCGAATCGGCCACCCTCCGCGATCCCCCCTCGGTAGAGTGGGCGGTCGGCCGTCGATGGGGGTGCACGTGGTGAAGCGGGTGCTCGCCGCGTTCGGCGTCGCCTCCGTCCTGGTGCTGGGCGGTGGCGTCCCGGCGTCCGCCGACAGCGAGGACGACGCCCAAACCGTGTTCTGCCTCGGCAAGGGCAGGGCGGACCTGCGCGGCGCGGCGGACTCCCTCGGCGTCCCGGCCCCGACGGAGATCGCCAAGTGGCCCACGACCGCGCCCGCCGACTTCGCCAGGGTGTGCGCGGCGCTCTACGGGGCGGAGAAGGCCCCGTCGCCGGGCTGGTTCAGCCAGGCGCTGCCGTTCGTCACCGGCCTGTTCGGCGCGCTGCTGGCCTACGTGGCCACGGCGTGGCGCGACCGGATCACGCGTGGCCGCAAGCAGGGCGAGGACCTGCGGGCGGCGCTGACCGAGTTCACCACGGCCGGGTCCGCCTACCTCTCCCCCGCGAACTTCGGTGGCCGGTCGGACACGGCGGTGGTGGCGGCCCGCGCGAAGCTGGTGTCGCAGCTGGCGCTGGTCCGGTCGGAGCACCGCGGCTGGCGGCGGGTGGCGACCCTGCTGGACGAGCTGCGCGACGGCTCGCTGGGTGAGCCGCTCACGGCGCGGACCGGGCAGGGCGACGCCGCCAGGTCCAGGGACGCCCAGCTGCGCGAGAAGCTCGACGAGCTGCGCGACGAGGTGCTGCTGGTCGCGACCGCGCTGGCCCGGCCCGCCCGGCAGCACCCGGAGATGAGCCCCCGCAGCAGATGACCAAGCCCCCGCTCAACCCGTTCCCGCTGCCCGGCTGGTCGCGCACGCCGATGCGGCCGCTGTGCCCGTGGAAGAACTCCCGGCACCGCGACTTCTACGTGCGGGTCGACGACGGCGACTTCCAGTACGACGACTTCGCCCAGCAGATGGGCGACCTGTCCGCCCTGCTGGCCGAGGGCAGGCTGGTCCTGGTCACCGGCGAGTCCGGGTGCGGCAAGACCGCGCTGGTGCACCGGTGCGCGGACTGGGTGGTGCGGGAGGTCGACCGGCGGCGCGACGCGGGCGAGCTGGGGCCTGCCGCACGCGGCCTCGTGCTGGACCTGACCGGGTGCCTGCCGGACGGTCCCGCGCGGTCGATCGAGGACCGGGCCGCGCACGTGTGCGACGAGCTGTTCGGCAGGCTCGTCGACAACGAGGCCCTGCGGCCGCAGGCCATCGCGCAGCTCGCCCCGGACCGCGACACGCCCAGGCGCATCTACCCCCGGCTGGCCGCGGCCCTCGCCGAGGACCTGGTGCTCGTGGTGCTGCTGCCGACGCCGGGCGAACTGGCCGCCGAGGTGGTGCAGTACGCACGGGCCTTCGCGGGTCCGAAGGTGCTCTTCATGGCCGAGTCCGACCTGCTGGACCCCGAGGAGGTGGCCGACGTCGTGCGCCAACTGGAGGCTTGGGTGCCTCCGATCACGCTGCACGTGGGCGCGTTGGAGGACGGCGACGTGCGGCGGTTCGTCGAGGACCGGCTCCAGCGCCACTCGACCGTGGGCACGTACCCCCGGATGAGTGATGAGGCCGTCGACTTCCTGGGCGGGTGGGCGAAGTCGGTCGCGCAACTCCAGCGGACGTTGCACGGAACTTACGAGCACCGGCTCGGCCGGGGACTAAGCTTCGGCGAAGAGGATGTCGTGACCGTGGACGACATCCTCGCGTTCTTCAACAACGGGTCCCGGAACGGACTGGGGAAGCAGCGATGAGCGGAAACGGCGAACCGCCCGCACGGAGGAACCCCTTCTCGCCGATGGCGGTCGCGCGGATCACGGACTTCGACTCGCACGACTCCCCCGAGATCTCGATCGAGACCGACGCCATCCGCCAGGCCACCGCGCACGTCTCGTCCTACCTGCGCTCGTCCGGCGAGACCGGCCACGCGGGCACGGTGATCGCGATCGTCGGCGACTACGGCACCGGCAAGACGCACCTCGCCGTGCAGCTGGTCCGGCACGCCCGCGCCGAGCTGACCGACCCGGCGAACGCCATGTACCTGGACGCGACCGCCGAGAGCTTCATCGAGCTGTACCGGCGGTTCATGCACAAGCTCGGCCTGTCCGGCGTGCTGTCGCAGGTGAGCGACTACTACGCGGACGTCGTCGCGGACTCCTTGCAGAGCACCGGGTTGACCGCCGACACGGTGGAGTGGCTCGGCAGCCGGGACCTGCAACCGGAGCAGGTCGTCGAGCGCATGGGCCTGATGGAGAGCGCGCTGCTGCGCAAGGTGCAGTCGACGCTGCGGGACGTGACCGCGAACAAGGACTTCGGCACGGCGCTGGCCCTGTTGCTGCGCAAGGGTTTCGAGCACTCGGTGTGGGCGTGGCTGACCGGCGGCCACCCGGACCAGGTGCTGGTGGAGCGCGGCATCGTCAAGCCCATCGACAGCGAGGTCGCCGCGCTGGAGGCGATGGGCGTGTTCGCCCTGCTGTTCGGCGGCAGGCGGCGGCGGTTCGTGCTGGTCGTGGACGAGCTGGACAAGATCTTCTCGCTGGACAACCAGCCGAGGCCCGGCACGCTGGCGGCGTTCCAGACGCTGCTGGAGGTGTTCGCCAAGGCGGGCGCGTGCCTGGTGCTGTCGGGGCTGCCGGACTTCCGGACCGTGCTCGGCCCGAGCGTGCGGCAGCGCATCGCGCACACCGTCACGATGGCGGGGCTGAGCCGGGACGAGGTCGCCGAGTTCGTCCGGCTGGCGCAGGGCGGCGGGCTCGACCCGTTCACCATGGACTCGATCGGCTACCTCACGACGGTCGCGCGGGGCAACGCGCGGACCGTGATCCGGTTGTGCCACCGGGTGTTCCGGATCGCGGACGACGAGGGACCGGACGCGCCCGTGACGCACGAGATGGTGGAGCGGGCGGCGCGGGAGCTGTTCGGCACGCTCAGCGCCGACGACATCCACGGCGTGGTGCGGCGGCTGCTGGACGCGGCGGGCTTCGACTACCACCACGACTTCCTGCTCGGCGTGGGCGAGGACTCCAAGGCGGACTTCTGGATCACCTTCCCCGGCCGCGAGGGCGGGTGCGCGGTGCTCGTGACGCAGTCCCTGCTGGACGGCGTGAACGTCGACGACGTGCGGCGGCGGGTGGCCGCGGTCAAGGACGGGCAGGGCGACGCCGAGGTGCTGGTGGTCGTGAACGGCGTGCTGGTCGAGGGCGCGGCGATCCAGGTGCGCGAGCTGGTCGGCCGCGACCCGCTGGTGCACGTCGAGCGCACGTTCCCCGAGGACTTCCGGGCGCTGGTCGGCGCGATCAGCCAGCTGCTCGCCGGTCCGGCGGACGGCGACGTGGTGGCGGCGCTGCGGCAGCGGGTCGACCTGGTCGCGCGGCAGCAGTCCAGCATCTACGGGTTCATCGAGCAGCTGACCGAGCACGTCGACGGCGCGCGCGGCTCCACGGACCGGCAGCTGGCCGCCATCCAGCGGCAGCTCGCGACGCTGTCCGGCGGGGAGCGCGCCACGGCGTCGTCGCCGCTGCCGCCGGACGTGGAGAAGCTGTTCCGGGACGCGGTCGAGGTGCTGGAGGAGCTGACCCAGCTCGACGTGATGCTCGGCGAGGCGCTGGAGCCCGCGCCGGAGGAGACCCAGGAGGCCGTGCAGCGCAGGCTGCGGTCGGTCGACTTCCGCGAGGCCGCCGGGCGGGCGGTGCTGATGCAGAAGACGGTGCTCGGGTTCCGCGCGTCGGTGGCGCAGTGGTTCGGCGTCGAGGCCGCGGGCGGCGCGGCACCGACGGCGGAGGCCGAGGACCGGCTGGACCAGCTGTGCCGCGCCTACGACGGGATCTCCGAGTACCTGCCGGTGTTCGGGCTGGACCCGCTGTTCGAGCTGCCGCCGTGGACCGCGCGCAACACGGGCATGGTGGCGGCGGTGAATCAGGCCGGGCGGCGGAACCGGGTCACGACGGCGTTGGAGAACCTGAGCCCGCGGGTCAAGCGCGCGGTGTGGCGGTCGTCCCGCTCGGGTGGCCGCTGACCGTCGTCGGGGACCGGTGGGGCGAACCGGTCGTAGAGGCCGTTGCACAGGGCGTGCAGCAGGTTGACCACGATGATCGCGGGCGCGACGACGGCGATCGTGCCGGGGAAGTTCGGTTCCAGCAGCAGCGCCAGGATGATCGCGGTCAGCCCGTTCTGCTGGCCGAGCGCGAGCCGCATCCGGTCGCCGCGCCACACCTTCGGGATCGTCAGCACCAGCGCCACCACGACCTGCGCGGCGTACGCGGCCACCCCGAGCACCACGCCCGTGCCGATGTTCACTCCGCCGACCAGCACCACCCCGACGGCGAACGTCGCCGTGTACAGGGCGACCTGCGTCAGGCCGTCGAGCGACCGGCCGAGGTCCGGCCGGAAGAACAGCCCGATGACGGCGAGCGCGAGCAGCAGCGCGTACTGGACGGCGAGGAACCCGGCCGCCAGCAGGAGGAGCAGCAGCCCGGTCCGCACGGCCCACCGGACCGGCCACGGCCGGGGCGCGTCGGAGGACGTGTGCCGCCGCGCCCGCCACACGCGGTGGGCCAGGTAGGCGACGGCGACCAGCACCGCGTTCCAGAACAGGCTGGCGCCGAACGACGTCAGGCCGCTGCCGACGGTGTCGTGGGCGCCCAGCGCGAACGCGGTGAAGTACGCGGTGAGCAGCACGGTGATCGGGTCGTCGAACGACGCCCACGCGGCCAGCAGCGCCTTGGCGGAGTCCGACATCCGGCTCTTGAGCCGCACCGCGGCCACCGACAGCGGGTCGATCTGGGCCAGCGCGACGGCGAGCACGACGTGGTCGGGCTCGCGGTACACCAGGTACAGCACGCCGAAGATGACCGCCGCCTTCGCGAGCACGCCCAGCGTCACGGCCAGCACGACCGTGCGCAGGTGGGTGCGGAACTCGGCGATCTCGATGCCGCGGGTGCTCGCGTAGAGGCCGAACCCGAGCAGCGCCGTGACGAAGAACCGGTACGCGCCGGAGGAGTCCACGTCGTCGAGCCGGAACAGCTCGGCCGCCGCCCACCCCGCACCGGCCGCCGCGAGCAGCGCCACCGACCGGAGGCTCACCGCAGTTCCAGTGCGAGCGCCGCCATCCGGTCGTCGGCCGCGCTCACCCGGTTCTGGTCGATGGTGACGCCGACCAGGTAGTCGCCGGGACCGAGGCGGTAGAAGTAGATCGCGCCCATCTCGACGTCCAGCACGAGCCGCACCAGCACGCCGCCGAGCGCGGTGCTGGTCGTCCGGTTCAGCCGGTGCGCCAACGCCCCCAGCTCGCGGCTGAAGCCCTGGTAGAAGCGGCGGCGGGTCTCCACGGCGATCTGGGTGAAGAACGGCGACAGCGACGGGTGGTCGAGGTGGTCGACCATGACCGGCAGCTCGCCCTGCGAGCAGTAGGCGACCAGGTGCAGGTCCTCGGGGCGGGCAGCCCTGGTGCAGGCGGAGACCAGCCGGTCGGTGTCCTCTCCCGGTCCGGCCAGCACGGTCGTGACCGGCTCGGGCGCGGACCCGATCGACCGGATCGGCTCGACCAGGTCGGCCGCCTCCCAGCCGCCGGGGTTCAGCGACGGCAGCCGGACCTGCGCGCGCAGCGTGCTCGCCAGCTCCGCGACGGCCCGGTCGGCGGCGCGCACGTCCGGCGCGGACGCCAGTGGCACCTCGGGGTGCTCGGTCGCGGACCGGTCCACGACCAGGCCGACGACGTTCTCGCTCGGCACCACGGTGTCGCAGAACACCGCGCCGTCCTCGGTCTGCACGACCGTGCGGATCAGCCTGCCCGTGCGGGCCTCCTGCAACGAGCGGTCCAGGTTCGCGACGGTGAACCCCAGCTGCCTGCCCAGCCGCTTCAGCTCGTCGCGGCGGGTGGTGCCGGGCAGCGCGTCCGGCGCGGGCGGCGGGTCGCCGAGCGCGTCCATGCCGAAGTCGAACACGGCGCTGCTGTAGTGCGCGAGGTAGCGCAGCGCGGTGCTCTTGGCCATCGCGTCGTGGCAGGCCTGGCGGGTCTCGCCGAACTCGGGGCCGAGGTGGTCGGCCACCTCCACGTACAGCTCGTCAGGACGTCTGGGGAACGTCGACATCGATCTCCCTCCACACCTGGTCGGGATCGCCGGTCTGGTCCGCGAGCCGGACGTCGTGCGCCGCGATGACGGTGAACGGGTGGTCGACGCCGAGGAACTCGACGCAGTCGGTGTGGGCGGCGGTGATCAGCTCGACCGCGCGCGGCACGTCGCCGGAGGCGAAGACCACGCGGGCGAGGTCGACGTCCGCGGCCAGCGTCCACGGGTGCGTCTCGCCGAGCCGGGCGCGGAGGGAGGCCTGGCCCGCCAGGACTTCCCGGATCGCCGCGTCCGGGTCGCCCGCCGCGCGGTGCGACAGGCCCAGGCCGAGCCTGCACAGCGCGACGTACGGGTGCTCCTCGGAGAGCCCGACCTCGGTCAGGAACCCGCGCAGCGCCCCGGCCGCCAGTTCCACGGCCAGCGCCGGGTCGCCGCCGACGGTGCGGTGGTCGGCGGCGAAGCTGAGCGAGCACGCCAGCGTGTCCGGGTGGTGCGGCCCGAAGATCTCCCGGAAGTCCCGCAACGTCTTGCCGTTGCGGGCTTTCGCGTCCCGCGCGCTGCCCGCGCGGCGCAGCGCGATGGCGTGGTTCCAGCGCGCGGTGAGCTGCATGGGGTTCAGCTCGGAGCGCAGCGTCTGGAGCTTCTGCATCGCGGTCATCAGCGACGCCAGCGCGTTCGGGTAGTCGCCCAGTTCCCGTTGGTAGACGCCGATGCGGGACAGCGAGAACCAGGTGTCCGGATCGCGGTCGCCGAACAGCCGCTGCCTGCGCCGGTAGTTGTCCTCCTCCAGGTCCAGCGCTCCCGCCGGGTCGCCGGACAGGAACATCGAGATGGCCAGGTTGTTGGCCGCGCTGCGGGTGTGCGGGTGGTCCTCGCCCAGCGCGCGGCGGAACCCCTCCCACGTGGCCTGGTCCTCGACCAGCGCCTCGTCGAACAGGCCGAGCCCGCGCAGGTCTCCGCCCCGGCCGCGGGCGGTGATCAACGTCTGCGGGTGGCTGAGCTGCAACGCCCGCCGCTGCTGGGCGAGCGCCGTGTCGTCCAACCTCAACGCCTGCAACGGGTTGCCGAGCACGCGGTGGATGTTCGCCAGCTGCGCGGCGAGCCGGGCGCGCAGCGGGTCGCCGCTGCCGTAGCGGCTGGTCCACGTCTCCAGGAGCTTCTCGCCGGGGTCGAGCGCGGACCTCCGCACGCCCGTCCCGCCGTCGGTGTAGAGGAACCGGACCTGGTTGACCAGCCAGCGGCGGACCAGGTCGTCCTCGCTGTCCAGCGCGCCGGACGGGTACACGTGCGTCTGGAGCTCGGTGAAGCGGCTCGCCCGGTCCGGCGCGGTCAGCTCCACTTCGGACGGTGCGTAGGCGGCCAGGCAGGACAGGACCTCCGCGCGGCGGGACGCGAGTTCCAGCTCCCCCATGGCTTCCCGCAGCGCGTTCTGCACGACCCGGTGCAGCCGCAGGGAGTACTGGTCGCCCCAGTCCACGCGGAACAGGCCGAACCGGGCCCCGGTCCACAGCACGCGGTCGACCTCGCCCGCGTCCAGCGCCAGCGGTTCGGCGTCCGAGCCGCCAGCGACGACCAGCCGCGCCAGCAGGGCGGGCGAGCGGACCAGACCGAGGTCGACGCCCTGCGGGGACAGGAACGAGCACAGCTGGGCCAGCAGCACGGCCAGCCGACCGGTCGAGGTGTCGCGCAGGGTGCCGGTCACCACCGCGAGCACGCGCGCGGTCGTGTCGCCCCGCCCGTCGAGGTGCGCGAGGAACGTGCGGACGGCCCACGCCGCCGAGTCCGCGACGGTGCTGCCCGCCTCGCGCTCGGTGTGCGCCGTCTCCTCCAGCCACGCGCCCGCGAGGTCCAGCGCGAGCGGCAGGTGGCCCGCCGCCAGCGCGACCTGCTCGGAGTCCTCCGGCGACAGGCCGGGCACCCGGTCGGCGAGCAGCCGGGCGCTGTCGGAGGCGCTCATCGGGACCAGCTCGATGGCGCTCGCCGGGGCGTTGCCCGAGGTCACCAGCACGTGGCCGGTGGAACCCGCGGGCAGCAGCTCCTCCAGCACGGCGAGGTCGTCGGCGTTGTCGTACACCAGCAGGAACCGCTGGTAGGCCGGGTCGCCCGCGAGCCGCTCCAGCGCGGACGTCGTGCCGAAGTCGGTGGAACCGGGCTGGCGCAGCCGGGCCGCGAGGTTCGCCAGGCTCACCAGCACGGACTGGCGGTCCTGCGCGGGCAGCCACCACACGAGGTCGTAGTCGCTGGCGAACCGGTAGGCGTACTCCAGCGCCAGCTCGCTCTTGCCGATGCCGGGCACTCCGCCCAGCGCCACCACGACCCGGCCCTCGCCCGCGTCGGCGAACCGGTCGCGCAACTCCTCCAGGTCGTCGTCCCGCCCCACGAACAGCGGGTGGCGCGGCGGCAGGCCGAACACCGCGGGCGCCGCGCCGGGCACCCGCATCCCCACGTCCCGGACGGTGCCGGGCCGGTCGATCAGGCCGAAGTGGGTGAGCAGCCGGGCCCGGACCGCCTCGTGCTGCTGCTCGGTCACGGCGACGGTGTTCGCCACGTCCTCCGGCGCGATCCCGGTGTCGGTGAGCAGCAGGCGCAGCACGGTCGGCCGTCGGCCGCGGAGGAACTCGTCGACGCCGGTCTGGGCGGCCGAGCCGTCCAGGTGCGGCGAGGCGATGACCACCAGCCCCGGCGGACGGGCGGCCTCCAGCCACGACCCGGCCTCGGCGAGCGTCCTGGTCTGGGCGCCCGCCCGGTCGAGCTGGCCGCACACCCAGTCGGCCCACGCCCGGTCCGGCGGCGCGTACGCGACCAGCACCCGGTCCGGCTCGACCGTGGAGTCCAGGCCGAAGACGCGCCGGTAGCGGGCACGCAGCGTCGGGGACACCTGGGCCACCCCGGTGACCTCCCCGCCCGTCACGGCGGACGCCAGGCGGCCGTACTGGTGCTCCAGCGTGCCGCCGGGCCGGGGTTCCTCGACCAGGATGGCCAGCAGCGGGTCGAACGCGTCGTAGGGCCGGTACGGGATCTCGATCGACCCGTCGTCCGGCAGCCGCCGGGACTGGCCCGCGAGCAGCTCCGCGAACGCCGAGTGGATGGCCGAGCGGATGCGCTGGGCCCGCGACAGCTCGTCCGCGTCGTCGAACAGCGTCGCCACCGGCACCAGGTCGATCCGCACGGGCGCGCGGCGGCGCAGCCGGGCGGCCAGGTCGGCGGCGTCGGCGATGGCCCTCGGACGGGGCCGGAAGCACACGACGGCGACCTCGCACAGGGTCGCGATCAGGGTCAGCGACGCCTCGCCCGCGCCGGTCGGGGCGTCGATCAGGACGTGGTCGTAGTCCGCCTCGGTCAGCCGGGTGCGCAGGTCCGTCATGGCGCCCGTGTCGCCGTGCTGGAAGTCCGGGTGGAACCGGCCCGTCGAGTCCGGCTCCATCGGGGCGATCACGTCGATGTGGCCCGCGGCGTCGGGCAGCGCGAACCGCTCGACGCTCGGCTCGTAGCCGTCGCGCGCCGGGGTCGACGTGTACGCGGCCAGCAGCCCGCGGCCCAGCGCGGTCGGGAACTCCCGGCGTTCGACCAGGAACGGCTCCAGGTACTCGCGGACGCGGGGCACCTCGGAGCCCCAGTCGACCACCAGCACGCGCTTGCCCGCGCTCGACAGCACCCAGGCCAGGTTCGCCACCGCGCTGGTCCGGCCGGTGCCCCCGGTCGCGGACAGGAAAGCGACGACACCGGCTTGCCCCGGAACGCTCAGCGGACCGCTCATCACCACTCCAGGCCGGGGACGGGACACGACGAACAAACCAGTTCGAATGGACTCGGATGCGCCCGTCGCACGAATGGACTTCGTTCGAAGCGCACTTTCACTCGAATGGCCGCATTTCTCCTACAAAGAACTCTGGAACGCGGCGTACTGGTCCGGCGTCTCGAGGTTCTCGGCCAGTATCCGGCGCAGCGACGCCCGGAGGACGCTGTCCGGCAAGGCTTCCAGCCGGGCCAGGTCGATTCCCGTGACGTCGAGGAGTTCGGACTCCAGCACCCCGTCCGCGTCCACGCGTCCACCCCCTCACCCGCGCCCGCAAAGCTGCGGATCCGTGCTCCCGGTCGTTCGGGATTCCCCATCGCCATCCTAGTGCGCGACAACTGGTAACGCGTCGAATAGTCCGATCGGACCACCGTTGTGGCCCAAGGGCGTGTTTCATGGCGGAAGGGGCCGGAAATCGGGGGGTGCGCGTGCGACCGTTCCGCCAGTTCGTCGTCAAGGTGCACAGCCGCTGCAACCTGGCCTGCGACTACTGCTACGTCTACGAGATGGCCGACCAGCGCTGGCGGACCCGGCCGCGGGTGATGTCCCCCGAGGTCGTGGAGCGCACCGCCGAGCGGATCGCCGAGCACGCGCACGCCCACGGCCTGGCCGAGGTGGAGGTCGTCCTGCACGGCGGCGAACCGCTGCTGGCGGGCCCGTCGGTGATCGAGCACGTGGTCGCGGCCGTGCGGTCGCGGGTGCCCGCCGCGGTCTCCGTCCAGACCAACGGGACGCTGCTGGACCGGCCGTTCCTGGAGGTGCTGCGGGCGCTGGACGTGCGGGTGGGCGTGAGCCTGGACGGCGACGCCGAGGCCACCGCCCGGCACCGCGGCCCGAGCCACGCCGCCGTGGTCGCGGGGCTGGACCTGCTGCGGGAGCCGGGGTTCCGGCCGCTGTTCGCCGGCCTGCTGAGCGTCGTGGACCCGCGCAACGACCCGGTCCGCACCTACGAGGCACTGCTGGAGTTCTCCCCGCCGACGGTGGACTTCCTGCTGCCGCACGGGAACTGGAGCGCGCCGCCGCCGGGCTCCGGGTACGCGGCGTGGCTGATCGCGGTGTTCGACCGCTGGTACGACGCCCCGGTGCGGGAGACCGGCGTGCGGCTGTTCGAGGAGATCGCGCACGTCCTGCTCGGCGGCCGGTCGCGGGTCGAGGGCGTGGGGCTGAGCCCGGCGTTGCAGGTCGTCGTCGAGACGGACGGGACGATCGAGCAGTCCGACATCCTGGCCTCGGCGTTCGAGGGCGCGGCGGCGACCGGCCTGCACGTCGCGCGCGACCCGTTCGACGCGGCGCTGCGGCTGCCGGACGTGCGGGCGCGGCAGGCGGGGCTCGCGGGCCTGCCCGCCGCGTGCCGGGCGTGCGACCTGCGCGCGGTGTGCGGCGGTGGCCTGCGGGCGCACCGGTACCGCGACGGGGCCGGGTTCGACCGGCCGTCGGTGTACTGCGCCGAGCTGTACCGGCTGATCAGGCACGTGCGGCGACGGCTGGCGCGGGACGTGGAGCGGGTGTCGTGACGCGGCACGCCGTCCCGGCGCGGGACTTCGCCGCGTTGGCCCGCGGCGGTGGCGGGGTGGACGCGGTGCGGGCGCTGGTGGCCGCGCGGCGCAGCCGGACCCTGCTGCTGCTCCGGTTCGTCGTCGGGGCCTCGCCGTCGGCGCGCGAGGCGTTCGACGTGCTGGCGGCCGCCCGGCGGGTCGCGCCGGACGCCGTGGACGAGGTGCTGGACCACCCGGCGGTCGGCGCGTGGGCGACCCGCACGGCGGTGGCGCTGAGCCGGGGCGACGACGCCGCGCCCGACCGGTTGGTGCGGGTGGCCGCCGCGGCGGCGGTGCGGGCCGGGCTGGACGCGGTGCTGGAGTTCCCCGCGCTCGACGGGCTCGCCCTGCCGACGCTGGGGGTCGTGGACGGGCCGGTCGCGGGCCGGGTCGCCGTGCGGGACCTGGTGTGGGAGCCGACGCCGGAGATCGCGGTCGGCGACGGCGTGGTGTTCCGGCTGGAGCGGTGG
>NZ_JBHYHC010000068.1:26520-49694 GCF_042738955.1 Umezawaea sp. NPDC059074 | reverse complement strand
CCTCGGCCCAGATCCCGGCCAGCTCGCGTTCGACGGCGGTGGCGGGCGGGCGTTCCGGCGTTCGGGTGGCGCCGCCGGGCGCGGGCAGCGCGCGCGGGTCCAGCTTGCCGCTGGCGTTGAGCGGCAGCGCGGACAGCGGCACGAACGCGGAGGGGACCAGGTGCGCGGGCAACCGTTCCGCGAGGTGCCGTCGCGCCTCTTCCTCCGACAGCGGCGGCTCGGCCACCAGGTAGGCCACCAGCCTGCGGTCTCCCGACCGGTCCTCGCGGACCGCGACGTGGCCGGCCGTGACGGACGGGTGCGCGGCGAGCGCGGCCTCGACCTCGCCCGGCTCCACCCGGAAGCCGCGGATCTTCACCTGGTCGTCCAGCCGCCCCAGGTAGTCCAACGTGCCGTCGGCGGTCCACCGGCCCAGGTCGCCCGTGCGGTACATCCGCTCGCCGGGCGCGCCGAACGGGTTCGCCACGAACCGCTCGGCGGTCAGGTCGGGACGGCCGAGGTAGCCCCTGGCGAGGTGGACGCCCGCGAAGTACAGCTCGCCGGGCACGCCCGGCGGCACCGGCCGCAGCGACCGGTCCAGCACGTAGGCGCGGGTGTTCCACACGGGCCCGCCGATCACCACGCGCTCACCCGGTTCGACCCGCCAGTGCGTGACGTCGACCGAGGCCTCCGTCGGGCCGTAGGTGTTGTGCAGCTCGACGCCGAGCCGCTCGACCGCCTCGGCCGCCAGCTCACCGCTGAGCACCTCGCCCGCCGACACGATCGTCCTCAGTGGACCGGACGCGTCCGCGGTGTCCTGCTCGGCGAGGAAGACCTTCAGCATCGACGGCACGAACTCGGCCGTCGTGACCCGTTCGGCGGCGATCAGCTCCGCCAGGTAGTCGGGCTCGCGCTGGCCGCCGGGCCGGGCGATCACCACGGCCGCGCCCGCGACCAGCGCCCCGAACACCTCGGCCACGGACGCGTCGAACCCAGCCGGTGCCTTGTGCAGCACACGGTCCTCCACACCGAGCGGCGCGCACGACTGCATCCAGCGCAGCCGGTTGGCGATCCCGGCGTGCGTGGTCGCCACGGCCTTGGGCGTCCCGGTCGAGCCGGACGTGTGCAGCACGTAGGCGATGCCCGCGGGCGTGACTCGCGTGGCCGGCCGGTCGGTGCGGCCGTCCGGCACCTCCTCCAGCAGCACTGTCGGCAGTCCGGTGCGAGCGCGCAGGTCGCGCCGGGTCAGGATGAGCGCGCAGTCCGCCTCCACGGCCAGCCGCGCCAGCCGGGCGTCCGGGTGGTCGGGGTCGAGCGGGAGGTAGGCCGCGCCCGCCTTGAGGACGGCCAGCATCCCCACCACGGTGTCGGGGTGGCGTTCAGCGCAGATCCCGACCAGCGCCTCCGGCCCGATCCCCTGGTCCAGCAGGTGATGTGCGAGCCGGTTCGCCCGGCGGTCCAGGTCGGCGTAGGTCAGCGACGTGCCCTCGAACCGGAGCGCGACGGCGTCCGGCGTGCGGTCGACCTGCTCCTCCACGAGCTGGTGCAGGCACCGCGGCGGCAGCTCCACGGTGGTGTCGTTCCACGTTTCCAGCACGTCCCGCCGCTCGTCCACGCCGAGCACGGGCAGTTCACCCACCACGCTGTCGGGCCGGTCGACGAACGCGTCCAGCAGCGTGCGCAGCCGCTCCCCCAGCCGGGCCGCGGTGTCGTCGTCGAACAGGTCCGGGTCGTAGCCGATCGACAGGTGCAGCTCGTCGGTCGTGTACGCGGTGAGGCTGAGCGGGTAGTGGGTGTGCTCCTGGCCGCGGAACGCCCGCAGGCCGAGGCCGTGGCGGGTGGCGAAGTCGCTGTCGTACGGGTAGTTCTCGAACACCACGATGCTGTCGAACAGGGTGGTGCCGCCGGACAGGTCGCTCCACCGCCGGGCCTGGGCGAGCGACACGTGACCGTGGTTCTGGGACTCCACCTGGGCTTCCTGGAGCCGCCGGAGCCAGGTGTCCAACCTCTGCGCGCCGTCCACCCGCACCCGCACGGGCAGGGTGTTGATGAACAGGCCGATGATCTCGTCCGCGCCCGCCAGGGTCGCGGGCCTGCCGAAGACCGTGGCGCCGAAGCAGACGTCGCTCTCGCCGCTGTGACGTTCCAGCATGATCGCCCACGCGCCCTGCACGAGGGTGTTGACCGTCAGCCGGGCGTTCCTGGCGTACTCGAAGAGCGCTCGCGAGCGGTCGGGCGGGATCACGACGTCGTGGCCGCGCGAGGACCGCGCCTGGTGGTCGGCGGCGGGGGTTCGCGTGGTGGGCAGCGGTGTCGGCGTGGCGAAGCCCGCGAGCACCCCGCGCCAGTGGGTCGCGGCGGCCTCGGCGTCCTGGTCGGCCAGCCACCGCACGTAGTCCCGGAACGGCCTGCGCCGCTTGAGGACCACGGTTCGGTCGCCGGTCAGCAGCGCGTGCTGGGCGAACACCTCCGACAGCAGGTCGGAGAAGCTCCAGCCGTCCAGGAGCAGGTGGTGCGACGACAGCAGGACTTCGACGGTGGAGTCGTCCAGCCGCAGGAGGTCGAGCCGCAGCAGCGGGGCGGTCGCGAGGTCGAAGTCCTGGCGCAGGCACCGTTCCCACAGCTCCCACGCCCGGTCCGCCCTGGCGGTGTCCGACAGGCCCCGCAGGTCATGGTGCTCGATCGGGGCCCGCACGTCCCGGTGCACGACCTGCAGCGGCTCCGGCAGGCCCTCCCACAGCACGGACGTCCGCAGCACGGGAATGCGGTCCACCGTGGCCTGCCAGGCGCGGGCCAGCACGTCGGGGTCGTCCACCCCGGTCACCTCGATGGCGAAGTGGCTGACGTAGACGCCGGGCTCGTCCAGCGAGTGGAACAGCATCCCGCTCTGCGTCGGCGTCAGGGGGTAGACGTCCTCCACGGACCGGCCGTTGCCCGCGACGCGGTCCACGGTCTCCTGGTCCAGGTCCGCCAACGGGAAGTCCGACGGTGTGCACCCGCCCGCGTCCGGGCCCGCGCAGTGCTCGACGAACGCCCGCAGCTCGGCCGTGAACCGCTCGGCCAACCCCCGGACGGTGTCCTCGCGGTGCAGGTTCCGCGAGTAGTCCCAGCGGAACTCCAGCTCCTCGCCGAGCACGTAGCCGCTGATCTCGAACGTCCGGCTCCGGGTCACCCCGGCCGCGGGCTCGGTGCCGGGGTCCGGCAGCCAGCCCGTGTACAGGCCGTCGGCCTCGGGCGAGGCGGTGTCGAACCGGCCGAGGTAGTTGAAGGTGATCTCGGGTTCGCGGGTGGGCGCGGGCAGTTCACCGCCCAGGTGCCGCAACTCCCCGTACCCCAGGCCGTTGCCGGGGACAGCGCGCAGCCGCTCCTTGACCGCCTTGACCACCGGGCCCCACTCCGCCGTGCGCGGGAGGGTCAGCGCGACCGGGAAGTGGGTGGTGAACCAGCCGACCGCGCCGGAAACGTCGACGTCGTCGAACAGCTCCTCCCGGCCGTGGCCCTCCAGTTCCACGACCAGCTCGTCCCGGCCGGTCCAGTGGCGCAGGGTCCGGCCCAACGCGCTGAGCAGCACGTCGTTGACCTGGGTCCGGTACACCTCGGGCACCCGGCGCTGCAGCGCTTCGGTGTCCTCGCCGCTCAGGCGCGCGGTCACCGTTCCCACCGCGTCGGCGGTGTTGTCCCCGAGCGCGTCCACCGGCAGCGGCGCGGTCGTGGCGACGACGGCGTCGACCGCGGTCCAGTGGTCCCGCTCGTGGGCGAACCCGCCGCCCTCCGCGTGGTCGCGCAACCGGCGGGCCCAGTCCGCGAAGGACGCCGTCACCGGGCCGAGGTCCACCTCCCCGCCGCGGGCCTGCCGGTAGGCGCGGTCGAAGTCGGCGAGCAGCACGCGCCACGACACCCCGTCGACCACGAGGTGGTGGGCGGTCAGCAGCAGGCGGGGCGGCTCGTCGAGGCTGTGCAGCAGCAGCGCCCGGAACAGCGGTCCGGTGTCGACGGCGAACCCGGTCCTGGCTCGCCGGACCGCCGCCTGCACCACGGCGTCCGGGTCGTCCTCACTGGACAGGTCGACCAGGTCCAGCACCACGGCCCGTGCCGGGGTCGCGTGTTGCCGCCAGCCGTCCCCGGTCCGCTCGAACCGCAGGCCGAACGCGGCGTGCCGGGTGGCGACGGCGTCCAGCGCCCGGCGCAGCGACGGCACGTCGGTGTCGTCCCGCAGCTCCAGGAACACCGACTGCTCGAACCGGTCGAGGCCGTCGGACCGGGCGTCCAGGCCCCAGTGCTGGACCGGGGTCAGCGGCACGTCGCCGGTGTCGTCCGACTGCGCGGTCACGGGCTCCTCGACGACCGGGGCCGCCGCGGCGATGTCCGCGGCCAGCTCGGCGACGGTCTGGTGCAGGAACAGCTGCTTGGAGGTGAACGTCAGCCCGGCCCGCTTGGCCCGCCACACCACCAGGATCGCCTGGATGGAGTCGCCGCCGTGGTCGAAGAAGTTGTCGGTGACGCCGAACCGGCCCTCCTCCACGCCGAGCACGTCCGCCCAGATCTCGACGAGGGTCCGTTCGACGTCGTCGCGCGGGGCGACCGTCGCCGCGACCACCTCGTCCACAGTGGACAGCGCGGCCCGGTCGACCTTGCCGCTCGGGGCGAGCGGGATCTCCGACCGGAACGCGAACCGCGACGGCACCAGGTGGTCGGGCAGCCGTCGGGTCAGGAACTCGCGCAGATCGGCCTCGCTCGTGCCGGGGGCCACGACGTGCGCCACCAAGCGCTTGCCGCCCTCGGGGTCCTCCTGGGCGACCACCGCTGCGGCGGTGACCGCCGGGTGTTCGGCCACCGCGGCCTCGACCTCGCCGAGTTCCACGCGGTGGCCGCGGATCTTGACCTGGTCGTCGGTGCGGCCGAGGTACTCCAGGCCGTTCCCGCGCCACCGGGCGAGGTCGCCGGTGCGGTACATCCTCTCCCCCGGCGCGCCGAGCGGATCGGCCACGAACCGGGACGCGGTCAGGCCGGGCCGCCGGTGGTAGCCGCGGGCGACCTGCCCGCCCGCCAGGTACAGCTCGCCCGTCGCGCCGAGCGGGACGGGACGCAGGTAGGTGTCGAGCAGGTACGCGCGGGAGCCGTGCACGGCCGTGCCGATGGACACCGCGCCGGACGGCAGCGGGTCGCCCGGAGCCACGCGGTGCGAGACCGTGCCGACCGTCGCCTCGGTGGGCCCGTACTCGTTGACGACGGTCGTTCCAGGGTGCCTGGCGCGCCAGCGGTCCAGCACGTCGGCCCACAGCGCCTCGCCGCCCACCACCAGGTCACCGGTCGGCGACCGGTCCTCCGGCAGGTCCAGCAGGATCTTCAGGTGGCTCGGGGTCACCTTCAGGAAGGACGGTGCCCCGCCCTCCCCCGGCCACACCGCGTCGGCGACGTCGAGGTCCCCGACGCGCACGCGGCCGCCGTTCGTCAGCGTCCCCCACACCGAGGTCACGGTCAGGTCGAACGACAGCGAGGAGTGCAGCAGCGCGGTCCCGGTCAGCGACGGGTAGTCGCGCGCGCAGGCCGCGAGGTAGCGGGCGAGCTGCCGGTGCTCGACCAGCACGCCCTTGGGACGGCCGGTAGTCCCGGACGTGTAGATGACGTAGGCCAGGTTCCGCCCGTCCGCGCGCGGCTCGACCGGGGCGTCGGACAGCGCGTCGATCGCCTCCCGGTCGACGTCCAGGCGCACCACGGTCGCCGCGGCGACGTCCGGAAGTCCTTGGCGCGTCAGGACAACGGCCGCGCCCGAGTCCTCCAGCGCGTACGCCAGCCGGTCGGCGGGGTCGTCGGGGTCGAGCGGGAGGTACGCGCCGCCCGCCTTGAGCACGCCCAGCAGGCCGACCACGAGGTCGATCCCCGGTTCGACGCGGACACCGACGACGACGTCCGGTCCGACGCCGCGCTCGACCAGGTACCGCGCCAGCCGGTTCGCCCGCGCGTCGAGGTCGGCGTAGGTGACCTCGCCTTCGTCGGTCGCCACGGCCGGGGCGTCCGGCGTGCGCCGCGCCTGCGCGGCGAACAGCGCGCACACGTCCGCCGCGGGCTCCAGGGGCTCCGCCGGGGGCACGACCACGTCCCGTTCCTCGCGCGCCAGGACGGGCAGCGCGGTCAGCGATCGTCGCGGCTCGGCGGTGGCGGAATCCAGCAGCACCACCAGGTTCGCCGCCATCCGCCGGACGGTCGGCTCGTCGAACAGGTCGGTGCGGTACTCCACGAACCCGGTCAGGCCGTCGCCGTGCTCGGCGAAGTCGATCGTGACGTCCATCTTGGCCACCACGGCGGGCTGCCGGAGGTCGGTCGCCTCCACTCCGGGCAGCCGCAACGCGCCTTCGTAAGCGTTGTGCAGGTTGACCATGGCCTGCACCAGGGGTGTCCGGCTCGGGTCGCGCTCCGGCCGGAGCGCCTCCACCAGGCGTTGGAACGGCAGCTCGTCGTGGTCGAAGGCGTCGAGCACCTCGTCGCGGACCACGTCGAGGAACTCCGCGAACGACAGCGTCTCGTCGACCTGGCAACGGATGACGACGGTGTTGACGAAGTAGCCGATGAGCTGTTCCAGCTCCGGTCGCACGCGTCCGGACGTGGACGTGCCGACCGCGATGTCCCGACGGCCGCTGTAGCGGGCGAAGAGGACCTGCACCGCGGCCACCAAAGCGGTGTAGAGCGTCGCGCCGTGGGCTCGGCACAGGTCCCGCAACCGGATCGCGACCGCCTGGGGCACCTCGAACACGTGCAGGGCACCAGAAGTGGACCGGACCGGCGGCCGCGGGCGGTCGGTGGGCAGCTCCAGCGGTTCCAGCCCGGCGAGCCGGTCGCGCCAGTGCTCCAGGTGCGTCTCCAGGTCGCGGCTTCGCTGCCACACGGCGAAGTCGGCGTACTGGAGGACCGGCTCGGGCAGGTCCGCGGGTTCGCCGCGGACGGAGGCGGCGTAGAGCGCGCTCAGCTCGTCGGCGAGCACGCCGAGGGACCAGCCGTCGCTGATGATGTGGTGCATTCCCAGCACCAGCAGGTGTTCGGCGGGTCCCAGGCGGACGATCCGGGCCTGGAACAGCGGACCCACGCGCAGGTCGTACGGCCGGGTCACGTCCTCCAGGAGCGACCGGTCCACCTCCGCTCGCCGCTGCTCCTCGGACAGCTCCGACAGGTCGTGCAGGGGGATGTCGACCACCGTCGGCGGGTGCACGACCTGGACGCCGCTCCCGTCACCGGGCCCGAACGTCGTGCGCAGCGACTCGTGCCTGCGCACCAGCTCGCCCAACGCCGACCGCAGCGCCGCCACGTCGAGGTCGCCGACCAGCCGCACCGGGCGGACGACGGTGAACTCGACGCTGTCCGGCTCGAAGTCGTGCAGGAACCACAGCTGCCGCTGCGCGAAGGACATCGGTGTCGCGCCGTCGCGGGGGACGGGGGTGACGCGCCCGTCCTCGGCCGTGTCGTCCGCCTCGCCCGCCAACTGCCGCCGCAACCGCTCCCGGAGGTGGGCCGGCAGCGCGGCCATCCGGTCCTCAACCGTCATCAGCGCTTCCCATTCCAGTGTCGGGGACAGGGACACGGTGATATCGACGACCACCCGGTGATCCGCGCGAAACCGTCATCTCCGACGAGGAAGGCGAAATGCGGAACGAATGCGTTTCCGCCCACGGGGAAACGTCCGCGACCATCCCGGTCGCGGCGATTTCCCCGATAGCGGCGTTCCTCCACCCGCTCCCCCGCCTCGCCCCCGCGAAGCCCGCCCGGACAGCCTCTCCGGAAGCCCGAGGGGACGACACCTATTTGACTTGGCGGCGAAAAGGCCAGGTAGACCGTCGACCGCCCGGACGTTCACCTGTTCGGGCGACAGCTTTCGGCGGTATACCCAGGTCTACTCGGCCGGTATCGCGGGCGCTACTCCACTCCGGAATGCGGGAAATCCGCTACCGGGCCGTGCTGTACTGAAGTCATGTCGATCGGCAACGGGGCGCACTGGGGCCCTTCGGGGGTTCAGCCGGTCGCGGTCGAACTCCGCGGCGTGATCAAGGAATACGGTTCCAGGCAGGCGCGGGTGCGCGCTCTGGACGGGGTGAGCGTCGCTTTCCCCACCGGCACGTGGACGGCGGTGATGGGCCCCTCCGGTTCCGGGAAGTCGACGCTGCTGCACTGCGCCGCCGGGTTGGAGAAGGTCGACGCGGGCCAGGTGCTGGTGGCGGGCGCGAACATCACCAACGCCTCCGCCGCGGAACTCACCGCGCTGCGCCGCGGCCGGGTCGGCTTCGTGTTCCAGACCTTCAACCTGGTGTCCTCGCTGACCGCCGAGCAGAACGTCGAACTCCCGCTCAAGCTGGCGGGCGCGCGGACCTCGCGGCGCGAGGTGCGGCGGGTGCTGGAGGCCGTCGGCCTCGGCGACCGGACGCGGCACAAGCCCGGTGAGCTGTCCGGCGGCCAGCAGCAGCGGGTGGCCATCGCCCGCGCGATGGTCAGCAGGCCCGCGGTCCTGTTCGCCGACGAGCCGACCGGGGCGCTGGACTCGAAGTCGGCGCGGGACGTGCTCGCGCTGCTGGAGACCATGGTGTCGGGGTCGGGCCAGACCATCGTGATGGTCACCCACGACCCCACCGTGGCGGCGAGCGCGACCACGGTGGTGTTCCTCCGCGACGGGCAGGTCGTCGACAGCGCGATCCGACCGTCCGCGCACGAGGTGGCCGGCAGGCTGGCCAGGCTGGAGCACTGACCCGTGATCACCCTGTCCTGGAACACCTTCCGGTCGCGCTGGCAGCTGTTCCTCGGCGCCATCGTCTGCGTCGCGGTCGGCGTGGCACTGGTGCAGTCGTCGTTGCAGGTGCTCGCCGCCACCGCCTCGCCGAGCATCCCGCCCGGCCTGACCCCGTGGCAGGAGGCGGACCTGCGGGACACCTACGACGGCGCGACCACGCTGATGGGGATGACGACGTTCCTCGCGGCGTTCCTCGCGGTCTTCGTCGTCAGCTCGACCTTCGCCTTCACCGTGGCGCAGCGCCGCCGGGAACTGGCGCTGCTGCGCCTGGTCGGCGGCAGCACCGGCCAGCTCCGCACGCTGCTGCTGGCCGAGGCGCTGCTGCTCGGCGTCTGCGGCACGGTGCTGGGGATCCCGCTGGGCGAGCCGCTGGTGGGTGTGCAGGTGTGGCTGCTGTCCGAGCTGGGGTTCGTCCCCGGCGGTCTCACCACCGAGCACGCGAGCTGGGTCGTGCTCACCGCGGGCGGCACGGGCATCGGAGTCGCACTGCTGGGCGTGCTGACCGCCTCCCGCCGCGCGGCCAAGGTGCGGCCACTGGAGGCCCTGCGCAGCGAGGACGGCATCCGCCAGGTGATGACCCCGGCGCGCTGGTTCTTCGGGTTGGGGTTCCTGGCCTGCTCGGCGCTGCTGGTGGTCCTGTCCGCCGGGGTGAGCCTGCTGTTCGCGGTGGCGCTGTCGATGATGCTCACGATCACCGGCGCCATCGCGCTGAGCCTGCTCAGCCCGCTGGCCGTGCCGCTCGTCGGACGGCTGTTCGGCCTGGTGCTGCGCGCGAACACCCTCGGCGGCCTCGCCGAGGCCAACCTCCGCGACGGGGTGCGCCGCAGCGCGGCCACGGCGGCCCCGCTGATCGTGCTGGTCTCGTTGCTGCTCGGCCTGTTCGGCGCGCTGAGTTCGCTGGCGCGGGCGTCCGGCGAGGAGCAGAAGCAGATCGTGGACGCGGACCTGGTGGTGGCCTCGACCGGCGCCGAGGCCGACCGGATCGCGGGGGTGCCGGGCGTGGCGCTGGCCTCGCCGGAGATCGCCGTGCCGATGATCCTGACCAAGAACGTCGTCGACGTCGACAGCGGCGACCCCGAGCAGGAGGAGCAGCACACCGGGATCATCGCCGTCGACCCGGACGCCTACCAGCGCACGCACCGCACCGAGGTGAGCGCGGGCAGCCTCGCCGACCTGCACGGCCCCGCCATCGTGCTGACCGGGCTGAGCGAGCAGCGGATCGACCTCGGCGCGCCGGTCGAGGCGAACCTGAACGGGCAGGTGTCCACGCTGCACGTCGTCGCCGTCCTGCCCGAGCGGCTGTCCGCCGCCGAGACCGCGCTGGTCCCTCGGGACCAGGTGCCGCGGGACGTGCTGGCGTCGGCGCAGGCCCAGACCGCCGTCAAAGTGGCTCCGGGCACGGACCCCGCGACGGTCGCCGACGCGATCCGGGCCGCGGGCATCGGCACGGTCTCGACGCTGGCGGACTGGGCGGCGAGCAGTTCCACGCAGCAGCAGGACTTCAACGTGCGGACGATGGTCGTGTTGATGGGCCTGTCCGGGCTGTACGCGCTGATCGCCGTGGTCAACGCGGTCGTGATGGCGGGGGCGGACCGCAAGCGCGAGTTCGCCGTCGTCCGGGTGGCCGGGCTGGACCGGGGCCAGGTCGTGCGCATGGCGCTGGTCGAGTCGTGGGCCGTGGCCGCGATCGGCCTGTTCCTGGGCGCGCTCGTGGTCGCCGGGACGATGCTCGGGGTGGCGGCGGGGATCTACCACGCCGTCGGGTCCTTCGTGGTCGTGGTCCCGTGGCAGCTGACGACGGTGGTCACCCTGGGCGCGTTCGCCGTGGTGGGCGTGACCAGCGCGCTGACGACGTGGTCCGCCACCCGCGTGGAGCCCGTGCGGCTGGTCGTCGCCCGCGAGTGACCCCCGTCAGCCTCCCGCCACGAGCTGGGCCAGGATCCGCTCCCGCAGCACCTCGGCGAGGCCGTCGATCGTCGTGGCCTCGAACAGGTCGCGCGGCGACATCTCCACCCCGAACGACCGCCGGATCCTGGACGTCGCCTTGAGGCTGGTGATCGAGTCGCCGCCCAGGTCGAAGAAGTCGTCGTGAACACCAACCCGGTCCACGCCGAGCACCTCCGCCCAGATCCGGGCCAGCGCCGTCTCCGTCGGGTCGCGCGGGTCGACGTGCCGCGTGGCGGTCCGGTCCCGCGGTGCGGGCGGGGGCAGCGCCGAGCGGTCGACCTTGCCGTGCGCGGTCAGCGGGATGTCGTCGACCGGCACGAACACCGACGGCACCAGGTAGTCGGGCAGCACCTCGGCCAGCGCCCGCCCGAGGTCCGTGCCCGGCGTGCCGACCACGTGCGCCACGAGTTCGGCGCGGTCGCCGTCGCGGCTGACCGACACGACGGCCTTGGTGACGCCGGGCAGCCCCAGCAGGGCGTGCTCGACCTCGCCGGGCTCGACCCGGAACCCGCGGATCTTGACCTGGTCGTCGGACCGCCCGATGAACTCCAGCCGCCCGTCCCGGTTCCACCGCCCGATGTCGCCGGTGCGGTAGATCCGGTCGCCGGGCGCGCCGAAGGGGTGGGCCACGAACCGCTCCGCGGTCAGGTCCGGCCGTCCCCGGTAGCCGCGGGACAGCCCCACGCCGCCGAGGTAGACCTCCCCGGCCGCGCCGAGCGGCACGGTCCTCAGCGAGCCGTCGAGGACGTAGGCGGTCGCGTTGGCCAGCGGGACACCGACGTCGGGTAGCCCCTGCTCGTCCTGGCGGACCTCCCCGCCGGTCGACACGACCGTCATCTCGGTGGCCCCGTAGTGGTTGACCAGCCGCCACGCCGTGCCCGGCGCGGGCCTGCGGCGCACGGTGTCACCGCCGGTGAGCACCAGCCTCAGCCGGGTCCGGGCCAGTCCGGGCTCGTCCACCAGGACGTCCACCCGAGCGGGCAGCAGGTAGCAGATCGTCGTGCCCCGCTCGGCGAACCAGTCCACCATCGCGGTCGCGTCGTCGAACACCGCGCGGCCGGGGACGTCCACCCGCGCGCCCGCCAGCAGGTAGGGCCACAGCTCCCACACCGAGGCGTCGAAGCCCAGCGCGGCCAACGGGCACGTCCGGTCGTCCGGCCCGATCCCGTAGTCGCGCACCTGCCAGGTGCAGAGCTGGACCAGGTTGCGGTGCTCGACCATCACGCCCTTGGGAGTGCCGGTCGACCCGGACGTGTAGATCACGTACGCCAGGTTGTCGGGCCGGACGGCGGTGACCGGCGGGATGTCGGGCCGCGCGGCCACGGCCTCGCGCTCCTCGTCGAGCCGCACCACCGCGACCGAGGACGGCCACGGCACGTCCACGTCCGAGGTGGTCAGCACCACCGGGGCCGAGGTGTCCCCGACGACGTGCGCGGTGCGGGCAGGCGGCGCGTCCGGGTCGAGCGGCACGTACGCGCCGCCCGCCTTGAGCACGGCCAGTTCCACCACCACCAGGTCGATCCCGCGCGGCAGGCAGACCCCGACCACCACGTCCGGCCCCACACCGTGGTCGATGAGGTGGTGGGCCAACCGGTTGGCGCGCGTGACGAGGTCCGCGTAGGTGAGCGCCACGGGTCCTTCGGTCACCGCGACCGCGTCGGGGGCGAGGGCGGCCCGCTCGTCGATCAGCTCGGGCAGGCACCGGTCCGTGGGGAAGTCCGCCGCGGTGTCGTTCCACTCCACCAGGAGTTGCCGCCGTTCGGCGTCGGTGAGCACGTCCAGCGCGCGCAGCGGCCGGTCCGGGTTCTCGGCGACGGCGTCGAGGAGCACTTGGAGGCCGTGCACCAGCCGGGCGGCGGTGCTCCGGTCGAACCGGGTCGCGTCGTAGCTCAGCCGCAGCCCCAGCCGTGCGCCGGGGAGGGCGATGAGGTTCAGCGGGTAGTTGGTGCCGCTGTCGGAGTGGACGGAGACCAGCTCGACCCCGTGCCGCAGCAGGGAATCCGGCTCGAACGGGTAGTTCTCGAAGATCACCACGCTGTCGAACAGCGCCGCTCCGGGCGGCAGCTCGCTCCACCCCTGGACCTGCGTCAGCGACACCTGCTCGTGGGCGCGCGCGTCGGCCTGCGCCGACTGGAGGTCGCGCAGCCAGGCCACCAGGTTCGCCGAGGGGTCGACGTGGACCCGCACGGGCAGCGTGTTGAGGAACAGGCCGATGATCGCGTCCACGCCCTCCAGCGCGGCGGGCCTGGCCGTGGCGGTCGCGCCGAAGCAGACGTCGTGCACACCGGCGAAGCGGGCGAGCAGGAGGGCCCAGACGCCCTGCACCAGCGTGTTGACCGTGACCTCGGCCCGCTTGGCGACCTCGTCCAGCGCGCCGGAGAGCTCGGCGCTCAGCTCGACAGCCTGCACCGCGGTCTCCGCGCCGCCGGTGGCGCTCCGCCGGTCGAACGGCAGCGGCGTCGGCGCGGTCAGGCCCGCCAGCACGCCGCGCCAGTGCCGTTCGGCGGCCTCGACGTCCTGACCCCGCAGCCACTCCACGTAGTCGCGGTACGGCGGACGGGTCGGCGGGTCGAACGGCGCTCCGCCGAGCAGCGCGGCGTACTCGCCGAACACCTCGTCCAGGACCTGCGCCACGCTCCAGCCGTCGAGCAGGGCGTGGTGGAACGTCCACAGCATCTCGACGGACGTGTCGCCGAGCCGGGCGAGCGTCACCCGCACCAGCGGCGGTGTCGTCAGGTCCGCCAACGCCTCGCGGTCGAGCCGTTCGCGGTCCCGCAGCTCCCGCCGCCGCGCGGTGTCGTCGAGGGACCGCCAGTCCAGGTGGGTGACCGGGAGGTCGGCGTGCGTCCGCACCACCTGCACCGGCGCCGGGACGTCGTGCCACTCGATCGCGGTGCGCAGCACGGGGATCCGGTCGGCGACGCGCTGCCACGCGCGGCCGAGCAGGTCCGGTTCGGCGATGCCCTCCAGCACCATCGTGGTCTGCTCGACGTACAGACCGGCCACGTCGTCCACCACCGAGTGGAACAGCATCCCGCTCTGCATCGGGGTCAGCGGGAGGACGTCCTCCACCGACCGGCCGTCGCCCGCGATCCGGTCCACCGCCTCCTGGTCCAGCCCGGCCAGCGGGAAGTCCGACGGCGTGCACCCGCCCGTGTCCGGCGACGCGCAGTGCTCGACGAGCGCGCGCAGCTCCGCCGTGAACGCCTCGGCCAGCGCCCGCACGGTGTCCTCGCGGTGCAGGTTCGCCGAGTGCGCCCAGTGGAACTCCAGGCGGCCGTCCACGACCACGCCGACGACGTCGAGCACGTGCGGCCGCTCGCCGTCCGGGCCCTCGGACAGGTCCAGCCGCGGGCGGGCGAACAGCGGGCCGCCGCCCTCGAAGTCGCCCAGGTAGTTGAAGCCGACCTCGGGCCGCGGCCCGGCGTCCACGCCGAGCAGGTGCCGCAGCACCCCGAACCCGACACCGCGGCGCGGGACCGAGCGCAGCCGCTCCTTGACCGCCTTGATCCGCGTGCCCACGTCCTGGGCGGACACGTCCAGCGCCACCGGGAACAGGCTGGTGAACCAGCCGACGGTCCTGGTCAGGTCGACCCCGTCGACGACGTCCTCCCGGCCGTGGCCCTCCACGTCGACCACCACGCGGTCGTCGCCGGTCCACCCCGCCAGCACCCGCGCCAACGCGGTGAGCAGGAGGTCGTTGGCCTGCGTGCGGTAGGCCTTGGGCGCGTCCCGCAGCAGCGTCCGGGTCTCGTCGCGATCCAGCCGCGCCAGGACGACGCGGGCCGAGCCGGGCGTGTTGGGGCCGTCGCCGTCCACCGGCACCGGGACCGCCGGGGGCAGCGCGGCCCAGTGGGCGCGCTCGTCGTCGAAGCCGCCCGCGTCGGCGTGCGCGGTGAGCCGGGTCGCCCACTCGCGGAACGAGGTCGTCTTCCGGCCGAGGTCGGGCGCCTCGCCCCGCAACGCCTGCCGGTACGCGGATTCCAGGTCCTCCAGCAGGATTCGCCAGGACACGCCGTCGACGACGAGGTGGTGCGCGGCCAGCACGAGCGTCGGCCGCTCCCCGCCGGTGAACACCACGGCGGCCACCAGCGGCCCCACGGTCAGGTCGAGTCCGGCGATCTCCCGCTCGACCGTCGTGGGCGGCTCGTCCCGCACGGTCAGCGGGAAGTCGACCGCCTCCACGCCGAGCACGTGCGCCCGCCACCGGTCGTCGACGCGGTCGAACCGCGCGCGCAGCACGTCGTGGTGCTCCATGACCGCCGCCAGCGCGGTCCGCAGCGCGTGCTCGTCCACCGCGCCCTCGGTCAGCTCCACCCGCACGGTCTGGGTGAAGTGGTCCGGGTTCGCCCGGAAGGCCTCGAAGAACCAGCGTTGGATCGGGGTCAGCGGCGCGTCGCCGGTCGCGGGTTCCCGCTCGACGGCGGACCCGGTCACCCGGACCGCGTGCGCCGCCAGCTCGCCGACGGTCTGCCAGCGGAACAGGTCGCGCGAGGCGATGTCCAGGCCGTGCTGCCGGGCCCGGTGCACGACTTGGAGGCCGACGATGGAGTCGCCGCCCAGCTTGAAGAAGTTGTCCTCGACGCCCACGCCGGGCACGCCGAGCAGCTCGGCCCAGATGTCGGCGAGCGCCCGCTCGACGTCCGTGCGCGGGGCCTGCCCGCCGGTCCGCCGCTCCGGCTCGGGCAGGGCGGCGCGGTCCACCTTCCGGTTGCGGGTCAACGGGAGCGCGTCGAGCGTGACGAAGGAGGTGGGCACCAGGTAGGCGGGCAGCTCGTCCGCCAACGCGGCTCGCACGCGGTCGTGGTCGACCTGGTCGCCGACGAGGTACGCGACCAGCGTGGGCGTTCCGTTGCGGCGGAAGACCTGGACCACGGCCTGGGTGATGCCCGGCTGCCGCAGCAGGGCCGCCTCGATCTCGGCGGGCTCGATCCGGAACCCGCGCACCTTCACCTGGTGGTCGGTGCGGCCGAGGAACTCCAGCACGCCGCCGTGCCACCGCACGACGTCCCCGGTCCGGTACATCACCGATCCCGGTTCCCCGAACGGGTTCGCCACGAACCGCTCCGCGGTCAGCCCCGGTTCGCGCAGGTAGCCGCGGGCCGTGCCCGCGCCGGTGAAGCACAGCTCCCCCGGCGTGCCCGGCGGCACCAGCCGGAGCCGGTCGTCCAGCACGTACACCCGCGTGTCGTCGAGCGGGAGGCCGATCGGCACGACGACGGTGGGCAACCGGTCGCCCGCGGTCATCCGATGCCCGGTGACCATGCAGGTCGCCTCGGTCGGGCCGTACCCGTCGCCGACGACGAGGTCCGGGCAGGCGGCGAGCACGCGGCGCACCGACGCGGGCGAGACGGCGTCGCCGCCGATCCACAGCACCCGCAGGTCCCGGAAGCAGGCGGGGTCCTGGTCGGCGAACTGCCGGAACAGGCCCTCGGTGAGGAAGAGCCAGGTCAGGCCGTGCTCGCGGGACAGGCGGCGCACGGCGTCCGCGTCCAGGCCGTCGTCCGGCCCGACCACCACGCCACCGCCGTTGAGGACGGTGACCCACAGCTCGTAGGCGGACCCGTCGAAGGACACCGCGGAGTGCAGCAGCGACCGCTGGTACCCGTCGGTCTGGTACAGGTCGTCCGCGACCAGCGCGGCCAGGCCCCGGTGGCGCAGCGCCACGCCCTTGGGCCTGCCGGTCGAGCCCGAGGTGTACAGGACGCACGCCAGGTTGTCCGGGTGGACCGGCACCTCCGGGGGCTCCTCGGCGTCGAGGTCGCCCTCCACCACGACGACCGGCCCGGCGAACCCGAGATCGACGTCCGGCCGGGCCCGATCGACCAGGAGGGCCTCGGGCGCCGCGTCGGCGACGATCGACCGCAGCCGGGCGGGCGGCGCGGCCACGTCCAGCGGCAGGTACGCCGCTCCCGCCTTGAGCACGGCGAGTTCGGCCACCACGAGGTCCGCCGAGCGGGCCATCAGCAGGGCCACCGGCTGGTCGGGCCGCACGCCCGCCGCCACCAGCCGGTGCGCGAGCGCGTTGGCGCGGCGGTCGAGCTGCCGGAACGTCAGGGAGACCTCGCCGTCGACCACGGCCGTGGCGGACGGTTGTCGCCCCACCTGCGCGGCGAACAGCCCGGTCACCGTCGTGCTCGGCACGACGGGATCCGTGTCACGGCCGCCGGCGCGCAGGAAGCGCCGTTCCAGGCCGGTCAGCACGGGCAGCTCGCCCACCGGTCGCGCGGGGTCGTCGGCGATCGCCGTGAGCAGCACCCGCAACCGTGCGGCCAGGCCCTCGACGGTGGCCGCGTCGAACAGCGCGGTGCTGTAGTTGACGACCGCGGTCAGCCCGCCCTCGTGCGGCCAGAACTCCACGAACAGGTCGAAGGGCACCGACACCCGCGGCACGTGGTGCTCCTCCACCCGCAGCCCCGCCACGTCGGTCGGGCGCACGAACGGCTGTTGCAGCGCGACCATGTACTGCACCAACGGGTTCCCGCCGGTGTCGCGGTCCGGGCGCAGCGCCTCCACGAGGCGCTCGAACGGCAACTCCTGGTGCGCGAAGGCCGCGAGCACGGTCTCGCGGGTGCGGTCCAGGAACTCGGTGAACGGCAGGTCGTCGTCCACGTGGGACCGGATCACCAGCGTGCGCACGAAGAAGCCGAGCACCCGCTCCAGTTCCGGCTGGTCGCGCCCGGCGGTGACGGTGCCGATGGCGACGTCGTCCTGACCGCTGTGCCGGGCGAACAGCACCAGCACCGCCGCGACGAGCGTCGCGAACAGGGTGGCGTTGTGCTCGGCCCCGAGCGCGGTCAGCCGGGCCACCAGCGGCGCGGGCAGCTCGAACCGGTGCGCCGAGCCCGCGCCGGACCGCACCGGCGGGCGACGCCGGTCGGTGGGCAGTTCCAGCGGCACCAGCCCGTCGAGCTGCCGCGTCCAGTACGCCAGGTCCCGGTCCACGGCGGCGCTCGTCTGCCGCTCGCGTTCCCACGCGGCGAAGTCGGCGTGCTGGACGCGCAACGGCGGACGCCGCTCGGGCACCCCGGCCCGGACGTCCGCGTAGGCCTCCAGCAGCTCGTCGACCAGCACGCCGACCGCCCAGCCGTCGGTGACGATGTGGTGCTGGTCGAGCACGAGGACGTGCTCGGTCGCCGACAGGACGAGCAGCGTCACCCGCAGCACGGGTCCGCGCCGCAGGTCGAACGGGCGGGCCGCGCGGTCGCGCAGCAGCCGCCGCACCACCTCGGGGTCGCGGTCGGACACGGTGATCACGTCCAACGGGACCTCGCCGCGCCCGTGCACGACCTGCGCGCCCCGGCCGTCGCCGGTCTCGAACGTGGTGCGCAGCGGCTCGTGCCGCGCCACCAGCCGGTCCAGCGCGACCCGCAGCGCCCCGACGTCCAGGTCGCCGGTCAGCCGCAGCCCCGCCGCGGTGTTGTAGTCGGTGCTGTCCGGCGCCATCTCCTGGAGGAACCAGATCCCCTGCTGCGAGAACGACAGCGGCATCGCCCGGTCGCGCGGCGCCACCGGGATCACCCCGTCGGACGCCTCCGGCGGCACGGCCGGGAGCACCTCGGCCAGCGCGGCGACCGTGGGGTTGTCGAACAGCGCGCGGGCGGACATCCCGTCGCCGAAGACGGCCCGCACCCGTGCCGCCAGCCGCATGGCGAGCAGCGAGTCGCCGTCGAGGTCGGCGAAGAAGTCGTCCCGGATCCCGACGGCCTCGACGCCGAGCACCTCGGCCCACAGCCGCGCCAGCACGTGCTCGACGGGCGTGCGCGGGGCTTCCTTCCCGGTGGCGGGCCGCCACACCGGTTCGGGCAGCGCGCGCCGGTCGACCTTCCCGTTGGGGTTGAGGGGAAAGGAGTCCACGACCACCACGGCCGACGGCACCATGTGCTCGGGCAGCACGCGGGCCGCGTACCCGGCGACCTCGTCGGCGTCGAGCCCGTCGCCGCTGACGTAGCCGACCAGGCGCTTGCGGCCGGGCTGGTCCTCCCGCACCGCGACGACGGCTCGGGTGACGCCGGGGTGCGCGGACAGCACGTTCTCGACCTCGCCGGGCTCGATCCGGAACCCGCGCACCTTCACCTGGTCGTCGACCCGGCTGACGAACTCCAGCACCCCGTCCACCCGCCACCGCAGCAGGTCGCCGGTGCGGTACATCCGCGCGCCCGGAGCGCCGAACGGGTCGGCGACGAACCGCTCGGAGGTCAGCCCCGGCTTGTTGCGGAACGCCCGGCCGAGGCCGTCGCCCGCGATGTACGCCTCACCGGCCGCGCCGACCGGAACGGGCCGCAACTCGTCGTCGAGCAGGTAGATCCGGGTGTTGGGGGTGAGCCTGCCGATGGGCAGCACCGCGTCGCCGTCCGCCGGGTCGTAGTCGGCGCAGGAGGCGACCGCGGAGCACTCGGTGGGGCCGTAGACGTTGGTGATGCGCAGGCCCGGCACGCGAGCGACGGCACGGGCGCAGTGCGCGGGCGACAGCACTTCGCCGCCCACCACGATCTGCTCCAGCCCGTCCAGCACCTCCACGTCGTTGTCCACCACGGTGTGGAACAGACCGGTGGTGAACAGCATCGTGGTCACGCCGTGGCGGGCGATCAGCTCGCGCAGCCCCTCGGCCGTCGGCACGCCCGCGGGGTGGATCGCCAGGCAGGCGCCGCCGAGGAGCGCGTGCCACAGCTCGAACGCGGAGGCGTCGAACGACGGCGACGCGATCATGCTCGCGACCTTGGTGTCGTCGTAGGGGGCGATGCCGCCGGAGGACACCAGGCGCACCAGGCCGCGGTGGGTGAGCACCGCGCCCTTGGGTTCGCCGGTGGAGCCGGAGGTGTAGAGGACCACCGCGGCGTTGCGCGGGTCGACGGCGACGTCCGGGGCGTGCGACGGCCCCTCCTCGAGGTCGTCGAGGAACACGGTGGCCGTCGACTCGGGCAGGGCGACGCTGACGTCCCGCCGGGTGAGCACTACCGGGGCCGCGGTGTCGGCCAGCATGTGCGCCAGCCGGTCACGGGGGTAGCGCGGGTCGAGTGGCACGTACCCGCCGCCCGCCTTGAGCACCGCCAGCGTCGCCACCACCAGGTCGGGACCGCGCTCCAGGCACAGTCCGACCAGCACTTCGGGCCCGACCCCGCGACCGATCAGCGCGTGCGCCACCCGGTTGGCCCGCGCGTCCAGCTCGCCCGCGGTGAGCCGCTCGTCCCGGTGCGCGAGGGCGAGCGCGTCCGGCGACCGCCGTGCCCGCTCCTCGAAGAGCTGGTGCAGGCAGCGGTCTTCCGGGTAGTCGACGGCCGTGTCGTTCCAGTCCACCAGGACCCGCCGGAGGTCGGCGGCATCGGCGGTCGTGGTCATGCGTCGACCGCCGTGGTGCCCGCCATCGCGACCAGCACGCGCCGGTCGCCCGAGTAGGGCTTGCGCCCGTGGGAGACCTTGAGGTTGTCGACGACCACGAGGTCGCCCTGCTCCCACGGCCGCACCAGCAGGCACTCGTCGTACGCCCGGCGGATCGCCGCCAGGTCCTCGTCCGCGATCGGTGTCCCGTCGCCGTAGTAGGCGTGGCGCGGGTAGTCCCGCTCCTCGTACATCTCGGTGAGCGCGGCCCGCACGCCCTCCGGCAGGTTCGAGACGTGGAACAGGTGCGCCTGGTTGAACCACACCTCGCGGCCCGAGTCCGGGTCGACGACCACGGCGGGGCGTCGGCTGCTGGTGCGCAGCGCGTCGTCCTCCAGCCACTCGTAGCGCAACCCGTTGTCCTCGCAGTACTTCTCGACCGCGGCGCGGTCCTCGGTCTGGAACGCCTCCTGCCAGGTGAGCCCCATGCCCAGCCGGTAGGCGCGGGTGTAGAGCACCCCGCGCTCGCGGAACCGGCCCACCAGGTCCTCCGGCAGCCGCCGCAGCACCTCCGCGCTGTCGGCGAGCGGCGTGGCGCCACCGGAGGCGGCGGGAACCGTGCAGGCGAAGAACAACAGCTTCGGCACCACCCGCGCGTAGGAGGTCTCGTTGTGCTGCGGGATGGTCTGCGAGGCCGGGTACTCGGTGGAGGTGTAGACGTTGTTGTGCACCGTGCTGCGGGGCGTGGTCCGCTCGGTGTAGCTCAACGGCTCGCCGCCGAGGATCCGGGTGATCTCCTCCAACTCCTCGGGGGTGCGCACGGCTCCGCGCACCAGCACCGCGCCGTGCGCGCGCACCGCGGCGAGGAGACCGTCGCGCTGGTCCCGCACCCAGTCGACGATCGGCAGACCGTCCGGCGCGGGGCCGTACGCGGCCAATCGGGTTCCGTTCCCGCTGTGCAGCTCCCCGCGCAGAGGGGCGAGGAAGGCCAGGTCGCCGGTCGCCGTGCCGCTCATGTCGTGGTCCCTCGGTAGTAGTCACCGGGCAGGGCACGAGTCTGGTCGGCGGGTCGCACGAGCGGCAATCTTCTTGCACCCGAGGGAAATCCCCGAGGTCAGGCCCGCAGGTAGGTGAGCACGGCGAGCACCCGGTGGTTGCCGTCGACGCCGGAGATGCCGAGCTTGACGAAGATCGACCCGATGTTCTTGGCGACCGCCGCCTGGCTGAGGTGCAGCGCGCCCGCGATGGCGGCGTTGGTCAGCCCCTCGGCCATGAGCGCGAGCACCTCGGTCTCGCGTTCGGTCAACCGGCTCAGCGGCCGGTCCGCGCGTTCCCGGCGCAGGAGTTGCCGCACCACCTCGTGGTCGATGACCGTCTCGCCCCTGGCCACGCGCTCCACGACGGCGACGAAGTCGCGCACCGCGCCGACCCGGTGCTTGAGCAGGTAGCCCACTCCCCTGCCGTCGTGCGACTCCAGCAGCTCGAACGCGTACGCCGGGGCGACGTACTGGGTCAGGACCAGCACTCGGCGCTCCGGATCCAGCTCGCGCAGGGCGATGGCGGCGCGCAGGCCCTCGTCGGTGAAGCCGGGCGGCATCCGCACGTCGGTCACGACGACGTCCGGCTCGTGCTCGGCCACGGCGGCGAGCAGCGCGTCGGCGTCCGACACCGCGGCCACGACCTGGTGGCCGAACCGGCCGAGCAGTTCGACCAGCCCCTCGCGCAGGAGGACGGCGTCCTCGGCGAGGACTACCCGAAGTCCGCCGGCTGCCACGGCAACTCCACTCTCAGCTCGGTGGGCCCGCCGCGCGGGCTGGTCAGGCGGAGCGTGCCCCCGACGACCGCGACCCGGTCGGCGAGGCCCTGCAACCCGGTGCCGCCCTCCGGGTCGGCGCCGCCCGCCCCGTCGTCGCGGACGGTCAGCGCCAGCCGGTCCCCGGTCGCCGTGCCGACGACCTCCGCGCGCGAGGCGCGGGCGTGCTTGACGACGTTGGCGAGCGCCTCGCTCACCACGAAGTAGGCGATGGACTCGACCGACCGCGCGGGGCGGCCGGGCAGGTCGATCCGCACCTCGACCGGCAGCGGGCAGCGGTCGCCGATCTCCGCGACGGCCGCCTCGATCCCCCGGTCGGTGAGCACCTGGGGGTGGATGCCGCGGATCAGCTCGCGCAGGTCGCCCAGCACCGCCTCGGCCTGCTCGCGCGCCTTCGCCAGCAGCGGTGCGACGTCGCCGCCGGGTTCGGCCAGCGTCAGCTCGGACATCCCGAGCGTCATCACCAGCGCGACCAGCCGTTGCTGGGCCCCGTCGTGCAGGTCGCGCTCGATCCGGGACCGCTCGGCCTCGAAGGCGTCGACCAGCCGGGTCCTGGACCGGGCGAGTTCCCGCACCTGCACCGCGAGCGGGGCGTCGCGGTCGGTCAACGTCCGGCGGGCCACGGCCGCCTGCACGCCCGCCACCGCCGTGGCCGCGTACTCGGTCAGCACCACCATGACCAGCCACACGCCGACCGCGGCGGCGGTGCTGCCCACCCCGGCGGTCATGTCGCTGTCGAGCACCACGGCCAGCACCACGCCCGCGGGCGCGAACAGCAGACCGGCCATGGTCGCGACCACCACCGCGCCTCCCGCCGCCAGCACGGTGGTGAACAGCAGCGCGTACCCGAACCGCCGCCAGGTCGCGGCGTCGGCGAGCCTCGGTCGGGCCCCGCGCCACCCGCTCCGCGCGGGAGCGTGGCCGAGCGGCGGCGGGCTCGGGTCCAGCACCCGCAGCCGCCGGAGTTCCACCGCCTCGATCGGCCCCGCCGCCACGAAGGCGACCAGCACCACGAGGCACACCGCGACGGGCACCGTCCACCACGCGCCCGAGGCGTAGACCCACAGGCCGAGCCCCACGGCGGGCAGCGCCCCGAACACGCCGCAGGCGAGGTAGGCCAGCGACCGCCACGGCCTGCTGGAGAGCAGGAACCGCCACGGGTAGCGGACCATCGCCCGCCACGGGCTCGCGGCGTCGTCGCTCGACACGGTGGTGACCTCCCGAGCCGATGCTAGTGGCGCGGGGCGGGGGGCGGGGCGCCAACGTGGGACACCCCCCGGGGCCCCCCCCGCCCCAGGGCGGCGCAGTAAACACCCCCCGGCGCGGGCCGCCGGCGCGCGGGGGACG
>NZ_JBHYHC010000068.1:0-26510 GCF_042738955.1 Umezawaea sp. NPDC059074 | reverse complement strand
GGTTTGGCCACCTGCCCCCCCCCGGGGGGGGGGGCGTGTGCGCTCGCCCGGGGGGTCCCCCCCCGCCCGTTTGGTTGGGGCGCGCGGGGGGGCCGGCACCCAATTCGTCCGACACCGCGCGGCGCCCCACCGGCCACTCGGATCAGAAGATCACCCGCGACGCGGCGGACAGCCGCAGCGCGCGCGACTTCCGCAGGTCCCGAGCGATGTTCAACCGGCGCAGCCACCGGTCGGTGCCGTCGAACCGGGCGCGGAACGGCTTGCGCCCGTGCACCATCCGATAGTTGTCGATGAAGCAGATGTCACCGGGCCGCAACGCGACCCCCGTCATCGCCGCGTCGACGGCCGCCCCGAGCTTGTCCAGCGCGGCCTGCTCCGGACCGTCGTGCAGGTCGCGCATGTAGAACGGATCCACCCGCACGTAAGGGGAATCCGGACTGCCGAACAGCACCGCGACCGGCCGCGGTGACGCCAGCGCGCTGTCCACCCGCTCCCGGCTGCGCTGCCGCAGCCGCTCCACGCGGGGGTCGCCCCCCGCCGCGCCGACCTGGTTGGCCGAGCGGTGGGAGTCGTCCGGGAGGATGAGGAACCGCTCCTCGAACAGCATCGCCCTCGTCGGCTCGTCGAGCTCGGCGTCGGCGATGTCGGCGACCGTGGTCTCCACCCCGTCCGGGTTGCGCAGGCACATCAGCCCCAGGTAGTCGGTGCGCATCGGGTGGTACGCGTCCTCCGTGTGCCACGCGAGCAGTTCACCGCTGCCCCAGCCGATCTGCTCGTGCGCGTGCTCGGCCATGGGGAAGATGTCGTGCATGATCCGGCCGTCCTGCTGGGTCGCCCACCCGATCGGCTCCCCGAGCAGGCACGCCACCAGGAAGAACGCGAAGTCGTGCGCCGACGTGGACGTGCTCGTCCGCTTGTCCTTCCACTGCGAGGGCGTCGGCCCCAACTCCTCGTCGCGCACGGGCAGCCCGGACAGCACGAACAGGCCGGACTCCTCGGCGAGCCGGAAGTCGTTCACCGCGAGGCGCAACGACCTGGGCAGCTCGTCGGCGCACGTCCTGGACTCGCGCTGGAACTCCGCGGACTCCACCGTGCCGAAGCGGTCCGACAGCTCGGTCACCAGGGCTTGCACGGCCTTGACGTCGTCGTCGGTCATCGTCACAGCCCGCACGGCTACCCCTCGCCCTCCATCGCGTCGACGAGGCTCTTGGGCCGCATGTCGGTCCAGTGCTCGTCGACGTGCCGCAGTGCCGACGGGCGGTCGGTCTCCGCGAGCGAGACCGTCCACCCCTCGGGCACCTCGACGAAGGCGGGCCACAGGGAGTGCTGGCCTTCGTCGTTGACGAGAACGAGGTACCGGCCGTCGGGGTCGTCGAACGGGTTGGTGCTCATGGCTCTCCCCTCCATCAGGCGCACAGTTCGGTGAGTTCGGTGGCTGCCCCTCGGCTTTCGAGCAGGGCCAGCCCCAGCGGTGTGAGCACGTGCAGCGCGGTGTTGCGGTTGCGGGCGGTGGTCACGAGTCCCGCCTTGCGCAGCACGGTCGCGTGCTTGCTAGCGCCCGCGAGGCAGATGCCCAGCCGCTCCGACAGCTCACCGGTGGTGCAGCCGTCGGCGAGCGCCCGCAGCGCCGCCGCGCGGGTGTGCCCGACCAGCGCGCTGAGCGCCTGGTCACCCGATCCGCCGACGCCCCACAGCTCGGTCGCGGCGGCGGCGTCGATCGGCACCGAGACGATCAGGGCGGGCAGCCCCGTCTCCCGTTCCCGGTCGAGCACCACGCAGCTCTTGCCGTGCAGGAACAACGACAGCGCGAGGACGAACCCCCGGCCGTCGAGGTACACGTCGCGGTCGGGTTCTCCCGGCACCTCCAGCACGGGCAGGTCCCAGTGCAGCTGCGGGTGCAGGTTCGCCAGCAGCCCCTGCACGCCGTTGGCGATCTCGATCCGCCCCCAGGTGTCCCGCGTCAGCGTCAGGTGCCGCCGCACCCGGTGCCAGTACGGCACGACGGCGACCTGGCAGAAGTCGAACACCGCTTTCGCGGCGTGCTGCCTCGCCTGGTCGTCCAGGGCGGCCAGCTCGTTCTGCCGCTCCAGCAACCAGAGCGAACTCGCGAGCGGAACGACCGACCTCGACCACTTCTCGGCGTCACCGGCCCGGTCCCCGAGCCGCTCACGCACCCCCTTCCTCCAGTCCCTGAAGTGGGCCGTCCCCTGTCGCCCGTACAGGTCGAGGGCGAAAACACTCTCGGCGACCGGCCCCAGACTGGTCACCATCCGTAATCGCGCCAGATCCTCAGCAGTGAAGTGAACGCGCAACGCACTATCCCCCTTTTGATCTCCTCACGACGTCGTCAGCAGCACCGTGCGCACGCCAGGTCGACGTGCGTCGACACGGCACTTCCCCCACCCGTGCCGCTACGGCGGCACGGGTTCTGATCACGTACGCGGAAACCGCGCCTGCGACGTCCGCGCACCCCCAGGTTCGAGAAGACGTCTCGCAGGGCCTGAACAGGCCTTTGCCCGATTGGTGTACCAGACCGTTCGCGGCTGCGGAACACCCTGGCCGTGGAATATGAATTCATGGGTTCCAACGGCGGAAAGCGCGTAGTCCGTCCGGAGTCAGCTCAATCGGAACGGCAAATGAATGTCCGACGCCGGCCGAAAAATGCGGAAAACAGGGTCGCCCGTGCCATTATTCCAGCCTCGGCACGAATCGACAGGAAATCGATCGAAGCAGGGCACGCAGCGTGTGCCTAACGGCGCGTACGGTCACCCTCGCGGAAAGGCAGGATACGCGCCCGCACGTTCGTCCCGCCGCCCAGGAAGGCAAGCCGAATCGACTTCATGTTCGTCGGGAACCAATCCTGACGGCTCCGCACCGAATAGCCCCTCCGCGATAACCGGCGCAATCCGCCCGACCGGACAGGAAAGCGACCACCGGCTACGGGCGCGGGGCGACCGAAGCGCCGTCGAGGAGGAGGCGCACCGCCTGCCCGAGCCGCGCGCGGGCGGCGCGTTCCACATAGCCCCGCGAGCTGTCGGGCTCCTCGTCCGGAACGGCGGCCGTGGTGCGCACGCTCAGCGGGAACCGCAGGGCGAAGTCGGGCACGACCTCGGCCATCGCCGTCGACTGCTCGCCCCACCACTGCTCGTCGCTCTTCCCGGTGGCCCGCTCGGCGTGCCGGGCGTCGGCGATCAGGCGGCCCGCGTTGCGGCACAGCGCCAGCAGCGCCGAGGCGACCGCCCCGTCCCACGGCGGGAGCAGGTCAAGCGGTCGCAGCCGCCGGAGCAGTGCTTCGAGGACCTCCTGCTCGTGCGGGCCGAGCACCGGGCGCGACCACGAGAGGTCGGCCAGCCAGTGGTGGCTCGCGTACAGGTCGGTCAACGCCTCCGCCCACCCCTGGACCTCGTCGCCCCGCGGCGCGAACTCCGCATGAGCGGCGTCGTACATCAACCGCAGCAGCGTGTCCTTCCCGTCCACATAGGAGTACAGCGCCATCGGGGTGCGGCCGAGGCGCTCGGCGACCAAGCGCATCGACAGCGCCGGACCGTCGCGGTCGTCGGCGACCTCGATGCCCGCCCGCACGATCTCGGCCAGCGTGAGCTGCGACTTCGGCCCCGGACGCGGTCCGGTCGGCCGCTCCGGGCTCCACAGCAGCCGGAGGAGCCCCGTGTCGTCGATCCCGCCCTGCCTCGCCATGCGTCTCTTTATACCGTAGAGTATTAATACCTTACGCCGTAGACCATTGGAGCCGACATGGCCGAGTTCGTCGCGACCCTGCACGACGGGACGACACTGGCGGGAACCGTCGAGGGGTCCGGACCAGCGGTGCTGCTGCCCGTCCGGACGGCACCCCACGACGCCGCGACCGCGGAGGGGATGCGCCAGTGGGGCGCGGACCCCGACCTCGGCGCGACGCTCGTGCACGGTCTCGCCGACCGGTTCCGGGTGGTCGCCGCCGACTACGAGGGCCACCGCCTGGCGCACCCGGCGGCCGGGACGCTGACGCCGGACGCCCTCGCCGCCGACCTGCTCGCCGTCGCGGACGCGGCCGGGGCGGACCGCTTCGCCTACTACGGCTACTCGTGGCTGGCACTGGCGGGCCTGCACCTCGCCCTCCACACGGACCGCCTGTGGGGCCTGGCGATGGGCGGCTACCCGCCCGCGGGCGGTCCGTACCGGGCGATGCTCGCCGTGACGCGAGCCGCCCACGAGAAGGCGCTGGTTCCACAGGAACCCGTCGACGGCCCCGTGACCCCCGGCGACTGGGACGCCGCCGGGATCACCGTCGGCGCCCAGGTGACGGCGCAGTTCGTCACGCTCTACGAAGCGCTCCAGGACTTCGACGACACGACCGCCCAGCGGGAGGTGACCGTGCCCCGCCTCGCGTTCGCGGGCAGCGAGGACGCCATCACCTACGGCCCCGGCTGGGGCGACACGGTGGTCGAGATCGCCCCGCCGCTCACCCGCCACCGCGCCGAGCTGGTCGCCCAGGGCTGGGACGTCGAACTCCTCGACGGGCTCGACCACATGAGCGCCATGCACGGCGGGAACGTCCTGCCGCTCCTGCGCCCCTGGCTGCTGGCCAACGCCCCGGACGCCGCTACTCGACGTGGTGGAGCACGGTCGTGAGCCGCCAGTCGACGGTGCCGTGGTCGATGGTCGCGTGCACGGGCGACCCGGCCATCTCCCCGGTGATGCCCGCCGCGCCGGACTCGGCGTCGGCCATCGAGTCGTAGGCGACGACGTCGACGACCGTGCCGTCGGCCGCCTCGACGATCCGCCGCCACCGGAACCCCGGCCGCCGCCTGAGGTACTCGTCGATGTCCGCGTTCGCGGCGACGAAGTCGGCGGCGCTCAGTCCGGGCGCGGGCCTGAGGGTGGTGATCTCCAACGTTTCCGGCACGGCGGGTTCCCGGAAGTCGGCCGACTCCCCGCTCAACTCGGCGACCAGGTCCCGGATCCGCCGGTCGTCCGGGAAGTACCCGGCGTTGAGGCGCAGGGCGTGCACGGTGGCCGAGGCGAGCTTCTCCCACTCGGTGAACACGACCGGCGCCTGCGGGTGGCGGAACAGCACCCGCAGCATGTTGTCCGGCTCGCCGAACGGCGACAGCAACGCGGCCGCGACCGGGTTGACGGCCAGCAGGTCGAACACCGGGCTGAGCACGTAGGCCGCCGACGCCGGGAACGACTCCAGCAGCGCGAGCAACGACGGGTGCACCACGTCCCGAACACCGAGCGCGGGCGGGAGCGGCGTCAACCCGGCGATCCGGTAGAGGTGCCCCCGCGCGTCCGGGTCGAGCAGCAACACCCGGCTGATCGCCTCCAACACCTGCGCGGACGGGTTCCGCTCACGCCCCTGCTCCAGCCGCGCGTAGTAGTCGCCGCTGATCCCCGCGAGCACCGCGACCTCCTCCCGCCGCAACCCCGCGACCCGACGCCCGCTCCCCCCGGCGGGCAACCCCCGGTCGGTGGGATCGATCGACGCCCGGTGCGCGCGCAGGAACCGACCCAGTTCGGTGACCGTCGGCGAAGACCCCATCAGTCCAGGTTAGACGGACCGCCGACGGTGTTCCAGGGTGCGCCGCTCCCCCCGTCGGCGAGCCGTCGGAGGACCCGTGACAGGTCACGCACACCGATGTTCTACAACCCTGTAGATTGACTGGACGGCGATCGGCGCCCGCCACCGGGAACAGGAGCACGTCAGGATGAGGAATCCCGCCCCCACACCCGTCGACATCCTGTTGGTGGAGGACGATCCCGGCGACGAGCTGCTCACGCGTGAGGCGTTCGAGAACGCGAAGGTGCGCAACACGCTGCACGTCGTCCGGGACGGGGTCGAGGCCTTGCGGTTCCTGCGGCAGGAGGAGCCGCACGCGCGGGCGCCCTTGCCCGACCTCATCCTGCTGGACCTGAACCTGCCCCTGATGGACGGGCGGGAGGTCCTCTCGCACATCAAGGCCGATCCGCGGTTGCGGCCGATCCCGGTCGTGGTGCTGACCACCTCCGAGGCCGAGGCCGACATCGCCGCGAGCTACCACCTGCACGCCAACGCGTACGTGACCAAACCGGTGGACCTGGACGCGTTCGTGAAGGCGATCGGCAAGATCGAGGGCTTCTACCTCGCCGTCGTCGAGCTCCCCCGCGCCCGATGACGGCCCCGCGCTGAGATGGCGGTGCTGCTGGTCGTCGAGGACGACGAGACCATCGGCGGGGCGCTGCGGGCCGGGTTGGCCGGGCAGGGGCACGACGTGCGGTGGGAGCGGACCGGGCGGGGCGCGGTGAAGGCCGCGCGGCGCGGGCCGTTCGACCTGGTGCTGCTGGACCTGGGGTTGCCCGACGTCGACGGCGTGGACGTGTGCCGGGAGGTGCGCGGGCTGCTGCCGGGCTGCGTGCTGGTGATGGTCACCGCCCGCGCCGAGGAGATGGACGTCGTCGTCGGTCTGGAGGCGGGCGCGGACGACTACCTGGCGAAACCGGTGCGGTTGGGCGAGTTGCTCGCGCGGGTCGGCGCGCACCTGCGCCGCGGCGGGCACCGCGCCGAGCCCGTGCGGGCCATCGGCGACCTGGTCGTGGACGGGGCGGCGCGGCGGTGCACGGTGGCGGGTCGGGAGTTCCCGTTGCGCGCCAAGGAGTTCGACCTGCTCGCGCGGCTGGCCGCCGAGCCGGGGGTCGCGGTGAGCCGGGAGGCGTTGATCTCCGACGTGTGGGACGAGCACTGGTTCGGGTCGACGAAGACGCTCGACGTGCACGTGGCGGCGCTGCGCAAGCGGATCGCCGAGGCCGCGCGGGACTCGGACCGTCCGGTGAGGACACCGACGATCGTCACCCTGCGCGGCCACGGCTACCGGCTCGACCCCTAGAGCTCGCGCAGCACCTCCACCGCGGGGCGGCGGGCGGCCGAGGCCGCCCAGACGGCCGTGCCCAACAGCGCGGCGAGCGCGCCGAGGCCCAGTGCCGCGAGGTAGCCCCACGGGACGGCGAGCGCGGCGGGCGGTGGGTCGAAGACCCCGGCGAGCACCCGCACGAGCAGCCACGACAACACGAACCCGAGCACCGCCCCGGCGAGCAGGCCCGGCACCGCCAGCACCGAGGCCTCGGCGAGCACGATCCCGCGCAGCCTCCTCGGGGTGCAGCCGAGCGCCGTGACGATGGCGGCGCTGCGACGGCGTTCCGCCAGGCCCAGTGCGAGCACCAGGCCTCCGGCGGCGACGGCCAGCGCGAACGCGAACACCAGTTCCACCCGCGTGAGGCCGTCGAGGTCGACCGCGGTCAACGACGACCCGACGACCCGGCGGGTCGAGGCGATGTCGGTCACCGCGGCGGTGGGGCCGAGTTCGGCGCGCACGCGGGCGGCGATGGCCTCGACGTCCTGGCCGCCGGTGTCGACCAGGAACGAGCCGACGGCCTTGCTGCCGGTCATCCTGGCCACGTAGTCGGCGTTGGCGACCAGGAAGCTGTCCTTGGGCGCGGTGGGGAACTCCTTGGCCACGCCGACGTAGCTGAACGGCACGGCGATCGGGTCCGGGCTCGTGGGGCTCTGCAACCGCAGGGTCAGGTGGTCACCAGGTTGCAGGGCGAAGTCCTTCACGGTCTCCGCGCTGACCAGCAGGGCGTCCGGTTGGGCGTGGAGCCGGGCCATCAGCTCGGTGGCGGTGCCGCCCGCGAAGTAGGCGTCCTGCAACGACGTGGCCGCGCCGATGGTGTCGGCGCGGACGCCGTAGAGGTCCTGGAGGTCGGCTCCGACGTAGGCGAACCGGTGTTGCACCGGTTCGACCGACCGCACGCCCGGCAGGCCCGCGAACCGGGTCGCCAGCTCGGGTCCGGCGGTCGAGGACGGCGGCTGGGTCACCGTGACGTCACCGCCGTTGGTGAGCCGGGCGTCCACTTCGGACTGCTGGGCGTAGGTGGCGTTGAACACCGCCGTGGAGGCGGCGAACGCGAGCGTCAGGGCGAGCAGCACGATCGACCGCGCCAGTGGGCGGCGCTGCCGCGACAGGGTGGCCGCCACGATCTCGGCGAGGCCACCGGTCATCGGCCGCACCGAGACCTCCACCAGACGGCGGCCCCGCACCAGGAGCAGGTCCGCCAGCCGCCACACCAGCAGCGCGGCGCCGCACCAGAGCAGCGCCGGACCGGCGAACGCCCAGTAGGACACGGAGATGCTCGGCACGCCCTCCGGGGCCAGCACCAGCTCGTACCCGGTCCGGGTGGTCGCGGCGAACACCGCGGCCGCGGCGGCGAGCAGCACCAGGTCGACGCCGAACCGCAGCCACCCCGGTCGTGACCGCCGTCCGACCGGGGCGCGAGCGGCGGCCACGGTGGACCGGCGCAGGTCGGCGCGGGCGGGCAGCACGACGGTGGCCGCGGCGACGCCGAGCCCCGCGACCACCGCGACGAGCGCGGTCACCAGGTCGAGCCGCGCCGCGCCGAACACCTGGTGGCCCACCAGGAGCGCCAACGCCGTGCCCAGCACCGCGCCGAGCACGCCGATCACCGCGGCCTCGGTCGCGGCCAGCCTCAGCAGTTGCCCCGAGGTCGCGCCGCGCGTCCGCAGCAGTGCCTGTTCAGCACGTCGGCGACCCGCGCCCGAGGCCACCACCGCGGCGGTGACCAGTGCCGCGAGCACCGCGCCGGGCGTCCCGAGGAAGAGAAACAGGGCTCGCGCGTACGCGGCGTCCTTGCGGGCCGCGTCCAGCACCGCGCCCAGGTGGTCGTCCACCAAGGCCCCTCCGCTCGTCCTGGCCTCCAGGTTGTGCGCCGCGGCGGTGATGTCCACGTACGCCGTCGCCGGGTCGGGCGCCAGGTCGTGGCTCACGGCCACGTGCAGCTGGGTCTCGACCAGGTCCGGCCTGGACGCCGCGAGCGGGTCGAACGTGGTGTGCCACAACGGTTCCGGCAGCAGCAGGACGTTGTCCGGTGGCGCGGTCGCGGTGGCTCCCGGCCGGTGGAACAGGGTGTCGGCCTGCGGCAGCTCGACGATCCCGTCGACCCGCACGGTGACGGGGTCGAGCCCGGCGCGGGCGATCCGCACCTCGGTTCCGGGCACGGCGTGCAGGTTCGACGCGGTCTGCTGCGCCAGCAGGACACCGTTCGCCGTGCCGGTGAGCAGGCGGAACTGGCCGGGGAACGTGGACGTGTACCCGGTGGGGACGCCGAGCGCGTAGCCGGGGCCGGTCGTGTGCTCGCCGTCGGCGACCGTGGCGGACAGGCCGGTGGAGCGGCCGAACCCGACCGGCAGGACGGCGGTGACGCCGGGGGCGGAGCGGGTGGCGTCGAGGACGGCCCCGGCGTCGGCTCCGGGTTGCGGCAGGACCTGCCAGTCGACCGCGACGGTGCTCGCCGCGCGCTGGGTCATGGTCGCCTCGGACGTGACCAGGAACATCTGCAACGACGCGAGCAGCCCGACGGCCGCGGCGACGCCGACGGCGGCTCCGAGCAGGCGGCCGGACCGGCGGCGCAGGACGGCGACCAGCCAGGTGCGGGTCACCGGTCGCCCCCGGTGAGCAGAGCGCCGTCGCGGACCTGCCACCGCTGGGCGAAGTGCCGTGCCACCAACGGGTCGTGGGTGCTCACGACGAGCGCCGCGCCGATCTCGTCCGCGGTGCGCAGCAGCACGGAGACGACGTGGTCGGCCGCCCGGTGGTCGAGCTTGCCGGTCGGCTCGTCGGCGATGATCAGCCGCGGCCGCTGGGCCAGCACCCTGGCCACGGCCACGCGCTGGGCCTGTCCCCCGGACAGCTCCTCGGGCAGCTGGTCCGCGAGGTCGTCGAGGTCGAGCAGCCGCAACGCTTCCAGGGCTCGGGCGCGGGCGTCCACCGGGGGAACTCCTTCCAGCAGCAGCGGGGTCATCGTGTTCTCCACGACGTCGAGCGCGGGCAGCAGGCTCGGGCCCTGGAACACCACCCCGACCGTTCCCCGGCGGGTCAGCGTGCCCGCGGTGGGCGTGTCCAGGCCCGCCATCAGGTGCACGAGCGTCGACTTGCCCGACCCGGACGGGCCGGTGATCGCGATGCGCGCGCCGAGGTCGACGTCGCAGTCCACCCCGTGCACGGCGACCACGGCCGTGTGCCCGGCGCCGAACGTGCGGGCCACCGACCGGCACGACACCAGCGGCTCGCTCACGCGACCACCCGACCGTCGAGCAGCTCGACCACCCGGTCGGCGGCGCGGGCGACCCCGGAGCTGTGGCTGGCGACCAGGACCGCGCCGCCCGCGTCGGCGAGCCCGCGCAGCAGGCGCAGCACCAGTTCCTCGGTGTCGCCGTCGAGTTCGCCGGTGGGCTCGTCGGCCAGCAGCACGGTCTGCGAGCCCGCCGTCGCCACCGCGAGCGCGGCCCGCGCGCTCTCCCCGCCGGACAGCGTGCGCGGCAGGGCGTCGGCGCGGTGGGCGATGCCCGCGGACTCCAGCACCGACGCGATCGGCGTGCGGGACCGGGCGAGGCTCCGGACCAGCCGCACGTTCTGCCGGACGGTCAGGTGGTCGAGCAGGTTCCCGGACTGGAACACCACGCCGATGTGGCGGGCGCGCATCCGGGCCCGCTCGGGTTCGGGGCGGTGGCTCAGCCGCTCGCCCGCGACCCGGACCGTCCCGCCGTCCGGTTCGTCGACGCCCGCGAGACAGGCCAGCAACGTCGACTTGCCCGAGCCGGAAGGCCCGGTGACCACGACGAACTCCCCCGCGTCGACGCTGAGCGACACCCCTTGCAGCGCAAGGGTCTCCTCGTCGCCGGTGTGGAAGAACCGGTAGAGCGACCGGGCGTCGAGCGCGGTCACTTCGACCAGCTGAGCGAGTCGGTGACGGTCCGCCACGGGTCGACGTTGTCGGAGCCCTTCGGCGCGGCGAACGTGAGCACAACGGACTGTCCACTGTGGAAGTACTCGTAGCGCTCGAGGTCCTGCGCCACGGACTTGCCGGTGACCGGGTCGGGCGCGGAGTCGGCGTGGTAGGTGAGCACGACGACGTCGCCCGCCTTGCGCGTGGCGGCCTTGACCGTGTCCTCCTGGAAGCCCTTGGCCGACGAGCGGAGGCCGGGCAGCACGGTGTCGCGGACCGAGGCGACCGTGGGGGCCGAGGCGGCGGCCCGCTGCTCGACGTGGATGCTGGTGAGCTTGTCGGTGAAGGTCACGTCGGCGCCGTCGCCCGAGCGGCTCCAGCCCTCCGGGACGGACACGGTGAACAGCCCGCCGGTCGGGGTGAAGGGGACGAACGCCTGGTTGTCCGGGATGTCGCCCACCGGGTTGTCCTCCGCGGTGGTGCCGGTGGGGGTGCCGGAGGAGCAGGCCGTCACGGCCAGCAGGAGGAACGCGGCGGGGAGCGCGCGACGCCAGGGGATCATGGACCCGACGCTAGGACGGGCCCGGTTAGCGCTGTCCCTCGTCAGGGTTAGCGGAGGGCAAGAAGTCCCCCGCGGCGGGCACACTGGCCGTCATGCGCAAGCGGATCGTGGCCGTGGCCATGCTCGCCGCGGTCCTGGCGATCACGCTGTTCGGCGTCCCGCTGGCACTCGGCGTCTCCTTCGCCTTCCGCGGCGACGAGGTGGGCGAGCTGGAACGGCTGGCCGACCGCACGGCCATCGCGGTGGCGGGCGACCTCGCGTCCGCGGGCGACCCGGTGGAGCTGCCCGCCGCCGAACCCGGCACCCACCTGGCCGTCTACACCGCAGAAGGCGCCCTGCTCACCGGGGACGGGCCGCCGTCGGTCACGGCGTCCCCGGACATCGTGACCGTCTCCGACGGGCCGGACCTGGTGGTGGTCGTGCCGATCGCGGACAACGACCACCTGCTCGGCCTCGTTCGCAGCGCGTCGCCAGCCGGTGTCGTGACCACGCGCACCCTGGTGGCGTGGGCGTCGATGGCCGGGCTGGCGGCGGTGGCGCTGACCGTGACGTGGCTGCTGGCTCGTGCGCAGGCCCGGCGGCTGGCCCGCCCGCTGGAGGACCTGTCGACCGCGGCGGGACGACTGGGCGACGGCGACTTCACCGTGCGCGCCCGGCCCGGCGGGATCGCCGAGATCGACGACGTCGGCGCGTCCCTCGACCGCACCGCGGCCAGGCTGGGGGCGCTGGTGGACCGGGAGCGCACGTTCTCGGCCGACGCCTCGCACCAGCTCCGGACGCCGTTGGCCGGGCTGCGCCTGCAACTGGAGGCGGCCGGGTCGCCCGCAGCCGCGCTGGAGACCGTCGACCGCCTGGACCGGACGGTCGCCGACCTGCTCGCACTGGCGCGCGACGTGCCCCGCGACCGCGACCCGGTGGCGGCGGTCGACCTCGTGGCCGGGGTGCGGGAACGGCGGCACGGCGACCTCGCGCGGGTGGGACGACCGCTGCGGGTCGTGGTCGCGCCGGACGCCCCCGCCACGCTCGCGTCGGCCGCCGCGGTGCGACACGCGCTCGACGTGCTGCTCGACAACGCCACCGTCCACGGCGCGGGGGCCGTCACGGTCTCGGCGCGCGAGGGCGTCGCGGGCGGCCTGGTGCTGGAGGTGGTGGACGAGGGTCCGGGGCCGCCGGAGGGCACGGACCTGTTCGTCCGCCGCACGGAAGGCGCGACCGGTCACGGGATCGGGCTGGCGCTGGCGAGGTCGTTGATCGAGGCGGAGGGCGGCAGGCTACTGCTCGCGGACACCGGGCCGACCACCTTCCGGATCCTGCTCCCAACGCAAGACAACGCCGAGCGCTAGCCCTCGAACGCGAGCAGCCGGCTCAGAGAGCGGCACGCTAGTGCTCGCAGGCACCACACCAACCACCTTCCGACTCCTGATCCACGCAGGATGACGACCCGCTTCACTCCTCAGGCCGACAGGCGGCGCGGAGCCCGACAGACTCTGTTCGCGGGCACCACGCCGACGACCTTCCGCGTCCTGCTCCCGACGCGGGACGACGACCCGCGCTAGCCCTCGGACACGAGCAGGCGGCAAGAAGAGCGGCGGGCTGCTCTCCTCGCGGGCATCGCGCCGACCACTTTCCGCGTCCCGCTTCCGGCCCAGGACGACGCCGGGGGTTAGTCCTCGGACGCGAGCAGGCGGCGCAGGAGCAGTTCGTCCTCATCGGACAGGTCGCTCACGAATCGCGCCAGCACCGTCTCGCGGTCGGGGCCGCCCGCCAGTACCTGGTGCATGTGCTTCGCGGTCAGCCCCGACTCGTCGGTGACCGGCGTGTAGGCGTAGCCGCGGCCGACCGGTTCGCGGGACAGCACGCCCCGGCCGTGCAGGCGGGCCAGTGTGGTGGCCACGGTGGTGTGGGCGAGGGCCGTGCTGAGGCGTTCGACGACCTCGCCGGGCGTGAGGGGGCGGCCGGAGGCGTGCAGCAGGGCCAGCACCTCGGCTTCCAGGTCGCCGTTGCCCCGGCGCTTGCCGCCGGGACCGGACGGCTGGTCGACGGCTCCCACGATCGCCCTCCCTCGTCGGCTATGGTTATCTTCTATTCGCGAATAGAAGATAACTCCTCCCGCCCAAGCTTCCCACGTCGACCGGGGATGTCCCATGCTCACCTCCGCACGCCTGTGGCCCCGCGTCCTGTCCGCGGTGGTGTTCGGGACGCTGCTCGCGATCCTGCTGTGGCGCACCACGGGCACACCGTTCCAGGTGGACGGCGAACTGCACGCCTGGGTGCTGTCCCACCGGCCCCAGTGGGCCTCGCGCGTCGCGATCGCGGTCACCGTCACGGGCAGCGGAGCACCCGCGTACGCTCTGGCAGCGTTCGCGGGAGCCGTCATCGTCCGGGCCCGCCGGTGGATCGGAGGCCTGCTCGGCGTGGCGGCGTTGCTCTCGGCACAACTGCCGCGCACCCTGCTGGTCTCCGCCGTGGCCCGACCCCGTCCGCCGCGCGCGGACTGGGCGTGGGACGCGAGCGGGTTCGCCATGCCGTCCGGCCACACCACCACCTCCGCGGTCGTGGCCGTCCTGCTCGTCGTCGCCGCGCGGGGCCGGTGGCGGTCGTGGTGGGTGGCCGCGGCGGCGCTGTGGGCCGTGGCGGTGGGCGTGAGCCGCGTCTACCTCGGCGTGCACTGGCCTACCGACGTCGTGGGCGGGTGGCTGCTGGCCGCCTGCTGGACGAGCGTCGCGGCGGTCGTCGTCGTTCTGCTCCGACGCCGGGACTCCGGCGTCGTCATCACCAGTGAAAGGCAGCGCACGTGAGCGCGATCAGCATCGGACAGGCCGTCGTCCTGGGCGTGGTGGAGGGGGTGACGGAGTTCCTCCCCGTGTCCTCCACCGGCCACCTCAAGATCACCGAGGGCCTGATGGACATCCCGGTCGACGACAAGGCCGTCGTCGCCTTCACCGCCGTCATCCAGGTCGGGGCCATCGCCGCCGTGCTGGTGTACTTCTTCAAGGACATCGTCCGCATCGTCGGCGCGTGGGGCCGGGGTCTGGCCAACCGCGAGCAGCGCGTGCACCACGACTACAAGTTCGCCTGGTGGGTCATCTTCGCGACGATCCCGATCGTCGTGGTGGGCCTCGCGGCCAAGCCCCTCATCGAGGGCACCCTCGCCTCGTTGTGGGTCGTGGCCGGGTCGCTGATCATCGGCAGCGGCCTGATGTGGGCGGCGGACCGGATCGGCAAGCGCACCCGCGGCGAAGCCGACACCACCCTCAAGGACGCCATGCTCGTCGGCTCCTCGCAGATCCTCGCCCTGCTGTTCCCCGGTTTCTCCCGCTCGGGCGCGACCATGTCCACCGGCCTGATCCTCGACCTGGACCGGGTCGCCGCCACCCGCCTGTCGTTCTTCCTGGGCATCCCCGCCCTGACCGGCGCGGGCCTCTACGAGCTCAAGGACGCCCTCGGCGCGGGCGTGGACGCCGCTCCCCTGGTCGTCGGCACCATCGTCTCGTTCGTCGTCGCCTACGCCTCCATCGCGTGGCTGCTCAAGTTCGTCGCCAACCACACCTTCAACGCCTTCGTGATCTACCGGATCATCATCGGCGTCCTGCTGTTCGCCCTGCTCGGCTCCGGCGTCCTCACCGCCTAGCCCCCCGCGCGCACCAGGCCGACCTCGTAGGCGAACACCACGGCGTGGACCCGGTCGCGCAGCCCGAGCTTGCCCAACACCCTTCGCACGTGGGTCTTCACCGTGGTCTCGCCGATGTGCAACGACACGGCGATCTCCCGGTTGGACCTCCCCCGCGCGATCAGCCCGAGCACGTCCTTCTCGCGCTCGGTCAGCACGTCGAGCCTCGTGACGTCGACCGCTACCCGGCCACCGGCCAGGTAGCGGTCGAGCAGTCTCCGCGTGACCGACGGCGACACCATCGCGTCACCGCGCAGCACCCCGCGCACCGCCACCAGCATCTCCTCCGACGGCGCGTCCTTCACCAGGAACCCGCTGGCACCGGCGCGCATCGCGGCGTAGGCGTGCTCGTCCAGGTCGAACGTCGTGATCATCAGCACCCGCACGTCCGGCAGCTCGGCGCAGATCCGCTCGGTCGCCGCCACCCCGTCGAGCACGGGCATCCGCACGTCCATCAGCACCAGGTCCGGCCGCAGCTCGCGCGCCGCGGCGACCGCCTCCGAGCCGTTCGCGGCCTCGCCAGCGACGACCAGGTCCTCCTGGCTCTCGATGATCATCCGCAGTCCGACGCGCACCAGCTCCTGGTCGTCGCACAGCAGCACCCGGACGGTCACGCGGACTCCCCGACCGGCAGCGTCGCGCACACGCGGTACCCGCCGCCCGGCAACGACCCGGCCTCCAGGGTCCCGCGGTACATGTCGACCCGCTGCCGCATCCCGGCCAGCCCGCGCCCCGACGACGGCAGCACCGCCGCCGGTGCGCCGGGCACGCCGGTGTTCGTCACCTCGACGCGGATCTCGCGCGTCCCGAAGGCGACGGCCACCCGGCCGGTCGCGTCGGCGGGCGCGTGCTTGACCATGTTGGTCAACGCCTCCTGGACGATCCGGTACGCGTGCAGCGCGGCGCTCGCGGGCAGGCCGTCGCCGTCGCCGACCACGTCGAGCCGGACCGGGCGGCCGACCCGGTCGACCAGGTCACGCAACCCGGCGACCGTCGGTTGTGGACCGCGGCCGTCCTCGCCCGCGTGCAGGACCCCCAGCAGCCGCCGCAGGTCGGCGAGCGCGTCCCGGCCGACCCGGCCGATCGTGTCGAGGGTCCGGACGACGGCGGCGGGATCACGGGCGAGCTTCGCCCCCTCGGCGTTGAGCACGATGACGCTCACGCTGTGCGCCAGCACGTCGTGCAGCTCGCGGGCGATCCGCGTGCGCTCCTCGGCGACCGCCGCCCTGGCCAGCGCCCGGTGCTCGGAGACCTCCAGAGCGGCCCGCCTGCGCTCCTCGGCGACGAGCAGTTCCTTGGCGTGGAAGAACTCCCCGAACGCCCACGCCGCCAGGTGCAGGGACAGCTTGCTGACGACGACCACTGCCGCGAGCTGGTCGGCGGGCCCCCAGGCGACCGCCCACACCACGTCGAGCCCCACGACACAGCCGACGACGAGCGCGGCGAACCTCCGGTCGCCGCGCTTCACGAGGGTGAACACCACGACCGCCAGCGCCAGTTCGGCCCGTCCGCGATCGTGCGCCCACACCTCGCGGGAGTACGTCACGGCCGCGCCCGCGACGATCAGCGCCGCCGCCGTGCGCGGGACGTGGCGGCGGACCAGGAGCGGCAGCAGCACCAGCACCGGGACCACCTGGACCGTCCACGGGCCGTCGCCGACCAGATCCGGGGTCACCACGGCGAAAACGGCGTACAGCGGGAGGTCCGCCGTCCACCGGTGCCCGCGCGCCCACACCACCAACCGCCTCATGCCGCGACGGTAGTGCGGGGACTCCGCCCGGTGCGTCGTCCCGCGGTAGGGCTCGGGTCCTCCCGTGGGAGGACGCGGCGAGCCGGTCGGGAGGATTCGCGGTTACCCCGGCCGTTCCTAGCGTCGCGGTCATGTCGATCACCGCGGAATTCCTCCGCCACCCGCTGCTCACCGGAGCCGTCGCCGCCAGCTCGCCCCGACTCGCCAAGGCGATGACGGCGGGCCTGGGCTTGGAGGGCGCGCGCCGCGTCGTCGAACTCGGTCCCGGCACCGGCGTGTTCACCGAAGCCGTCCTCGCCCTGCTCTCCCCCGGCGCGGACCTGGTCGCGGTGGAGATCAACCCGCGTCTGGCCGCACCGCTGCGCGCCCGATTCCCGCGGGCGACCGTCGTCGAGGGCTCGGCGGAAGCGCTCGCCGACCACGTCACGGCGCCGGTCGACGCCGTGGTGTCCGGTCTGCCGTGGACGGCGATGCCCGCGGCCAAGCAGGACCGGATCCTCGACGCGGTGACGTCCGCGCTGGCGCCGGACGGGCGCTTCACCACGTTCGCCTACGCCCACACCGCGTGGACGCCACCGGCCCGCCGCTTCGCCGCGTCACTGCGGAGCAGGTTCGCCGTCGTGGAGCGGAGTCCGGTGGTGTGGGGCAACCTGCCGCCCGCGTTCGTGTACCGCGCGGCACTGGCCCTCTGACAGGACCTCCGACAGCCAGAGGTCCCGGTACGGGCCGGGGCGGTCGACGAGCACCCGGTGGGGGCCGCGGTCGACGACGCGGCCCTCGTCCAGGACCAGCACCTCGTCCACCAGGTGCAGCGGGGCGAGGCGGTGGGTCACGACGATCGTGGTGCGGCCCGCTCGGGCGGCGAGGACGCCGGACAGCACCGCGTCGGCCAGGTCGGTCTCCAGGCCCTCCACGGGTTCGTCGAGGAGCAGCACCGGCGGGTCGGCGAGCAGGGCCCGTGCCAGCAGGAGCCGCTGGCGTTGGCCGCCGGACAGTTGCCCGTCGCTGTCGATGTCCCACGACGGCTCGTGCCAGCCCGCGAGGCGCAGCGCCTCGGCGATCTGGGTGTCCGTCGCGTCCGGACGGGCGAGGGTGAGGTTGGCGCGGATCGAGGTGCGGAACACGTGCGCGTCCTGGGTCAGCGCGCGGGACGGCGGCAGGGCGGCGGTGCCCTCGTGGGGCGCGGTGAGGCCGGCGAGGACGTGCAGCAGCGTGCTCTTGCCCGCGCCGCTGGCTCCGACGACGGCCACAGACCGGCCCTCGGCGATGTCCAGGTCGACGCCGTCCACAGCGGGCCGGTCGTAGACCACCCGAACGCCGCGCAAGGAGATCGGCCCAGGGCGGGTCGCCGTCGTCACGGCGTCCGGCGCGGCCAGCACGGCACGGGTCCTGGCCGTGGCGGGGCGGAGGTCCACCAGTCGTCGAGCGGCCTCGACCAGTGGCAGCACGGCGTCCACGGCCGCCGCCGCGGTCAGGCCGAGCACCGCGACGAGCACAAAGTCCGCACCCGACCGCACCGTCACCAGGACCACCGCCGCCGCGGTCAGGCCCTGGACGAGCACCCCGGCCGCCGCCGTGAGACCGCTGACCAGGGCGACCGACCGTTCGGCGGCGGCCAGGTCGGCGGCGTGGCCCCGAGCCCGGTCACGGGCCGCGTCCACGGCCCCGAACACGGCCAGGTCGTCCGCACCGTCGACGAGGTCGAGCGCGGCGGACGCGAGCCGCGCCCGTGCCTCGGCCACGGCGGACCCGCGGGCGGTCCACGCGGCCACGGCGGGCAGCAGCACCCCGCCCAGGACCAGCCCCGCGGCCAGGACAGGTGCCGTGGCGGGCAGCAGGACGACGGACACCGTGATCGTGGCGGCGCTGACGGCGACCGCCGTGGCCGCGGGCAGCAAGCAGCGGATCAGCAGGTCCTGGACGGCCTCCGTGTCGGTGACGAGCCTGGTCAGCAGGTCGCCGTCGCGGTAGGTCGCCCGTTGCCGCACGAGCGCGTCGAACAGCGTGCCGCGCCGGGCGGCGGTGGCGCGCAGCGCGGCGTCGTGACCGGTCAGCCGCTCCACGTAGCGGAACGCGCCCCGGCACAGCGCGAACCCGCGCACGGCGACGATCGCGAGGCCGAGCGCGGCGATCGACGGCTGCTGGGCGGCGCGGGTGATCAGCCACGCGGCCGCCGCGGTCAGGCCCACGGCGCAGAGTTCGGCCAAGACCGCGAAGAGGACGGCCCGCTTCATCGGACCCGACCGTCCGCGAGCACGACCACGCGGTCGGCGACGGCCAGCAGCGCCGGGCGGTGCGCCACCAGCACGGCGGTGCGCCCTTCGAGCAACGCGGTCGCGGCCGCCACCACGTGCTCCTCGCTGCCCAGGTCCAGCCGGGCGGTCGGTTCGTCGAGCAGCACCACGGGCGCGTCGCGCAGGTAGGCCCGTGCCAGGGCGACGCGTTGGCGCTGTCCCGCCGACAGGCCGGTCCCCCGGTCGCCGAGCGGGGTGTCGTAGCCGGAGGGCAGGTCGGCGAGGAAGTCGGCGTGCGCCGCCCGTGCCGCCGTGCGGATCGCGGCCCGCGAAGCGTCGGGCGCGCCGAGGCGGATGTTGTCGGCGACGGTGCCCGCGAACAGGTGCGGGTGCTGCGGCAGCCACGCGAGCCGCCGTCGCCACGCGGCGAGGTCCACGGCGCGCAGGTCGACGCCGTCGACGAGCACCCGGCCGTGGTCGGGGACGACCAGGCCGAGCAGCACGCGCAGGAGCGTGGACTTGCCCGCGCCGCTCGGACCGACGACCGCGACCCGCTCGCCGGGGCGGACGGTCAGGGTCACGCCGTCGAGCGCTGGCCGGTCCCGGCCGGGGAACCGCACGGTCACGTCCTCGACGCGGATCTCCCCCGGCCACCGGGGTTCCCGCACGCCCACCGGGTGGCGCGGCGGTTCGGCCAGCGCCGTCCGGGCCTGCTCCAGGGCGGCCGTGCCGTCGGCGCCTGCGTGGAACCGGGTGCCGAGGGCCCGGATCGGCCCGAACACCTCCGGGGTGAGCAGCAGGACGACCAGCGCCGTCGTGAGGTCCACCCGACCGTCGAGCAGCCGCAGCCCGACCGGCACGGCGACCAGCGCGACCGACAGCGACGACACCACCTCGAGCACCAGGCCGGACAGGAACGCGATCCGCAGCGCCGCCGCGGTCGCCCGACGGTGCCGGTCCGCCACCTCGCGGATCACCCGCGACTGGTGGGCGGTGCGGTCGAACGCGCGCAACGTCGACAGGCCCGCGAGGACGTCGCGGAAGTGCCCGCCCAGGTGTTGGAGCCGCGCCCACCTCGCCGCCGTCGCGTCACGGGTGCGTAGTCCGATGAGGACGCCGAAGACCGGCAGCAGCGGCACCGTCATCAGGACGATCACCGCGGAGGTGGGGTCGGTGAACGCCAGCTGCGCGAGGACGAGCACGGGCACGACCGCCGCGCGCGCCAGCTGCGGCACGTACCCGGCGAGCGAGGCGTCGAGCGCGTCCAGCCCGGTGCCCAGCAGGGTGCTGAACCGGCCGCCGTCCCGCTGCCCGTCCGACCGCTCCACCAGCCGCCCCCGCAACGCCTCCTTCACGTCCGCTGCCGCCCGCCGGGCAACGGACTCGGTCACTCCCGTGAGCGCGGCGCGCCCGCCGACCGCGAGGGCGAACCACAGCAGCGGCACCGGATCGAGGTGGGCGATCGCCTCGGCGAGCAGCCTGGCCTGCACGATCACCAGTCCGCCGTGGGCGGCGGCGAACACCACCAGCAGCACGAGGACGCGGCGCGGCAGTTCGCGGGCGCTCACAGGTAGGCCGGCTTCACGACGCGGTGCCGGAACGTCCACCACACCCACGCCTGCGGGGCCAGCAGCACCGGGGTGGCGAGCACGAGCGGTGGCAGCAGGAAGGCCAGCGTGGCGTGGTCGGCGACGAGCGACGCGGGCGCGAGCCGGAGGCCGACGAACAGGCCGAGCACCACGAGCCCCGCCGACGTCAGCGCCAGCAGCGGCCCTTCACCGACCGGGCCCGCGAGCCGCCGGACGCGGTCCCGCGGCGGCCCGGTCAACCGGACGGAGGCGAAGGCCAGGCCGTGCGCGCCGAACAGGGCGGCGACCACGAGCGCGCCGATCGGTCCGGCGGACGAGCCCACCAGCACGTCCGTGAAGATCACGCCCCAGCTCAGCGCCACGGCCCAACTGCCCGCGACGATCGCCGTGTCGCAGGACGCGCGCCACCGGTGGCCGTCCACTCGACCGCGCAACCACAACCCCGTGTCCCGCACCACCCACCCCACCAGCAGCACGACGAACGGGGCGAAGTACTCGTGCAGCAACGCGCTCTCCAACGCCGGGAACGCGCCCGCGAGGACGCCCACGGTGGCGACCAGCCACACCTCGTTGCCGAGGAAGAACGGGGCGATGGCGGTGACGACGAGCCTGCGCTCACGGGAGTCGCGGGCGAGCAGGGGCAGGACCATGCCGGTCCCGATGTCGGACCCGCCCAGCACCAGGTAGCCCAACGCGAAGAAGCCGAGCACGGCGACGGCGACGATGTCCACGTCTCCTCCTCAGAAAGTCGGTGCGGGAACGGGCTCGTGGTCGTCCACCGGCGGCCCGAGGGCGACGCTGTCCGGACCGCGCCGGGCGTACCGGGCCAGCAGCCAGTAGTTGACGACCGCGAGCGCGGCGAACAGGGCGGTGAACGTGATCAGGGACGTCCTCATCGCGAGCGGCGTGAGGTCGGAGACGGCGTCGCGGGTCCGCAGCAGCCCGTAGACCACCCACGGCTGGCGGCCGGACTCGCGGAACACCCATCCCGCGACGAGGGCGACGAACGGCAACGGGATCCCCGCCAGCACAACGAGGAGCCGCTTGCGGGCCGTGGCCCTACCTCGCGTGGTCAGCCCGACCAGGACGACGACGACCATGGCCACCCAGCACGCCATCATCACGATGCCCGCGTTGGCCCAGAACGCCGACGGCGCGTAGTCGCCGGGGCCGAACCGGCCGACCGCCTCGCCTTGCAGCTGGGTGATCTTCGCCAGGTCGCCGTCGAAGACCGCGCCCTTGAGCGGCTGGGTGTCGTCGATGACGCCGAAGTGCAGGCTGCCCAGGTAGACCGTGACCGGCAAGGCGATCAGCGCGGTGACGAGTCCGAGGCGCAGCGAGCGCTGGAAGAACTCGGACGCCTCGCGCCGCAGGTGGTACGCGCTCACCCCCGCCATCACCAGGCCGCCGGTGACGAGCGAGCCGCCCAGGACGTGGCCGAACGCCACGACGGCGCTCGGGTTGGTCAGCACGGCCGCCGCGTCGGTGAGCTTGAGGACGCCGTCCACGACCTGCGAGCCCACCGGGTGCTGGAGGAACCCGTTGGACACCATGATCCAGTACGCCGAGGCGTAGCCGGTGAGCGTGACGACCCAGATGGTCGCCAGGTGCGCCCACCGGTTGAGCCGTCCCCAGCCGAAGATCCACAGGCCGAGGAACGTCGACTCCACGAAGAACGCGGTCAGCGTCTCCAGCGCGAGCGACGACCCGAAGACGTTGCCCGCGAAGTGGCCGAGCCCGCCCCAGTTCAGGCCGAGCTGGAACTCCATCACGAGCCCGGTGACGATGCCGACGGCGTAGTTGACGACGTAGAGCTGTCCCCAGAAGCGCACCATCCGCTCGTGCACCGGGCTGCGGGACAGCGTCGCTCGCGTCTGCGCGTAGGTCACGAGGGTGGCCAGCCCGAGGGTCAGGCCGACGAACAGGAAGTGGGTGGCCGCCGTGAGCGCGAACTGCGCACGGGCCAGGTCGAGGGTGTCTGCGTCCACACCGGGAATGGTGGGTGGGAGGTGGCGTCCCGGTCGTCAGGCCGGTGGGGGCACCGGGGGTACATCCGCCGGGGTACCCGACGCCGGTGCCGTACCCCCTAGGACAGCCACCCCGGAGTGACCACACCGGACTCGTAGGACAGCACCACGAGCTGGGCGCGGTCGCGGGCGTCGAGCTTGGTCATGATCCGGCTGACGTGGGTCTTCACCGTGGCCGGGCTGAGGACGAGCCGGGCGGCGATCTCGTCGTTGGACAGTCCTTCCGCGACCACGGCGATGATCTCGCGTTCGCGGGCGGTGAGGACGTTCAGGCGTGGACTCGGTTCCGGCCGCCTGCCGCGCGACACGACGTCCGCGATCAGCCTCCGGGTCACCGACGGCGCGAGCAGCGCGTCGCCGCGCGCGACGACCCGGACGCCGTTGATCATCTCGCTCGGTTCGGTGTCCTTGAGCAGGAACCCGCTCGCCCCCGCCCGCAGCGCCCCGTACACGTAGTCGTCCAGGTCGAACGTCGTCAGGATGACGACCTTCACCCCGGACAGCCGCGGGTCGGCGCACACCTGGCGGGTCGCCTCCAGGCCGTCGACCTCCGGCATCCGGATGTCCATCAGCACGACGTCCGGCCGGAGTTCACGGGTCAGGCGCACGGCGTCGGCGCCGTTCGCGGCCTCGGCCACGACCTGGATGTCGGCCTCACCGTCCAGGATGGACCGGAACCCGGCCCGCACGAGCGTCTGGTCGTCGACCAGCAGGACGCGGATCACCCGCGCTCCAGCGGAAGTCGTGCGGTCACCCGGAACCCGCCGTCCGGGCCGCCCGCGGCGACCAGGTCGCCGCCCAGCGCCTTGGCGCGCTCCGCCATGCCGTGCAGCCCGCTGCCCTGCCCCCGAGCCCGTCCCACGTCGCCCCGCCCGTCGTCGTCGACCACCACGCCCACGTCCTCGGCACCGTAGCGAAGCGTGATCACCACCGCCGAGGCGGCGGCGTGCCGCGTCACGTTGGTCAGGCTCTCCTGCACGATGCGGAACCCGGCCAGCCCCACCTCGGGCGGCACGGGCCGCGGGTCGCCCTCGATCCGCACGGTGACGGCGAGCCCGGTCGCCCGCGCGACCTCCGCCAGTTCCGCCACCCGGTCGAGGTCCGGCGCGGGGGCCACCGGCGCGAGTTCGTCGGCCTGGCGCAGCAGGCCCAACGTGGTCCGCAGCTCGCGCAGCGCTTCCTTGCTCGCGTCCTTGATGGCCACCAGCGCGGCCTCCGCCGCCTCCGGCCGGTCCGCCAGCCGGTGCAGGGTCGCGCTCGCCTGCACGTTGATCAGCGAGATGTTGTGCCCCAGCACGTCGTGCAGCTCGCGGGCGATGCGCAGCCGCTCCTCGGCCGCCTGCGACCGGAACTCCTCGTCCCGCCGCTCCAGCACCTCCCGCAGGTACGCCCGCCGGTTGTACACCACCGCGCCGACCGCTCCCGCCGCGACGAACCACCCGGCCAGCAGGAACGGCGCGGCCAGGTCCAGGTTCGGCATCTCGTGGCCGTGCCCGAGGAACGCGAACGCGAGCAGCGCCACCGCGGTCAACACCACCACCGTGACGAGCTGCGCGTTGGCCGCGACCGTGTAGAGGGCGATCACCAGCGCGGGCCACACCACCGCGTCGACCTCGCTCGCCGGGTAGTAGACGACGCACGCGGCCAACGTCACGACGGCCACCGCCACCGGGAAGCGGCGGCGGAAGCACAGCGCGACGCTGCACAACCCGGCCACGACCCACCCGAGCACGTCGAGGTGCCCCCACCCCCACCAGGCCACCGCCACCAGGGTCGCGGCCGCCAGCACCACGTCCGCCCACGGCGGCACCAGGGACCTCTCGACGGCTTCCACGAGGCCAGCGTAGGTGCGGCGAGCTGCCACGGCGGCGCGGAACCACCCATCCACATCCACGGTGGTACGCCCACGCCCGCCGCCTACGACCGGGGAGGTACGACCGGGGTCGGCGATCAGGCCCTCCGCGCCGCCGGATCCGGCGCTCCGCGATCGTCACCACGCGGGTCGCCCCCTCGGGTTCTCATCCAAAACCCCGAAGATCTCTCATCGTGCTTTAACGATGCCCCGACATCGTCGACAACGTGGCCACAATCCCCCTCACCGCGCTGCCGACCAACCGCCTCGCCTCCGCCGACGGGCACGCCGAGATCGTCGGAGGAGCGGTTCGCCCGTGGTGAACCCGACCGCGACCGCGGGCGCCAGGTCCGCGTTGGCGCTCGTGTCCCTGGCACTAGTCGCGGTCCCCTTCGGCCTCCTGCTGGTCTTCGTCCAGGGCCGGTGGCCACCGCTCCAGGCGGTCGACGAGGGCGCCAGGGACGACCTGCACCGGTTCGCCCTGGACCACACCGCCTTCACCACCGTCATGAAGGCGTTGAGCACCCTGGGCTCCGCGCCCGTGTACCTCGTCGTGTTCGCGGTGATCACCGGGTGGCTGCTGCACCGGCGCCAGTTCCGGCTGGCCGCGTTCACCGCCGTCACCGAGGTGGGCGGCGCGGTGCTCAACGAGATCGTCAAGACCCTCGTCCACCGAGCCCGCCCGATCGTCACCGACCCCGTCGCCCACGCCTCGGGTCTCAGCTTCCCCAGCGGCCACGCCCAATCGGCCGTCGTCTCGTTCTCCCTGCTGCTCCTGCTGTTCTGGAACGGCCTGACCCCCGTGTGGCGCCGGGTCGCCACTACGGCGGCCGCGGCGGTGGTGCTCGGCATCGGCCTGTCCAGGATCGCGCTGTCCGTCCACTACGTCTCCGACGTGCTGGCGGGCTACGCCCTCGGCGCCGCCTGGATCGTCGCGATGACCGCCGCGTTCACCGCCTGGCACACCGAGCAGCGACCATACCGGGACGGTATCGGCAGGTCCGATCAGGTGTTGGACCCCGGCGCGCGACCGGAGTCCACTGAGGAGGCGACCAGCAAGCTCTCGGAAGGGCACGACACACCATGACCTCCCTCTGGACCGCCGCGGTGCTCGCGGGCGTCGGCGCCGTGCTCCTCGCGGTCCGCTCGTTCCGACCCTCGCCGCTCCCCGCACCGCCGCCGTGGACGGATCCCCTGCCGGACGCGTCACCACCGGCCGAGATGGCGATCCACCAGCTCCCGACCGGCACGTACGAGAACCGGGCCGTCCTGGCGTACCGCGGCGGGTCGTTCGGCGACCTGCGGAAGTTCGCGGCCACCGCCGTGCTCGTCCAGCACCCGGCGGGCGACCTGCTGATCGACGCCGGGTTCGGCGCGAACGTCGACGAGCACATCGCGACCATGCCGTCCTACCGCCGCTCCCCGCACGAGCTGGGCGCCACGGTCCGGGACCAGTTGGCGGCGCGGGACTACGACCTGGCGCGGCTGCGGGGCGTCGTGATCACCCACGCCCACTGGGACCACGTCAGCGGCGTGCAGGACCTCGACGTCCCGATCTGGCTGAACGACGCCGAAGGCCGGTACGTCGACCGCGCCAAGGACGCGGCCGTGTTCCGGGACGTCTCACGCCACCGCGAGATCCACCGCTACGCGTTCGACGGACCGCCGTACCTCGGCTTCCCGAGCAGCCACGACGTCCACGGCGACGGTTCGGTGGTCATCGTGGAGGCGGGCGGCCACACGGACGGCTCCGTCGTGGTCTTCGTCGCCCTCCCCGACGGCCGCCGGTTCGCGTTCATCGGCGACCTGACCTGGCAGATGGAGGGCGTGACCCTCCGGGCGGAGCGACCGCGGCTGCTGCGGGTGCTCGCGGACGTCCAGCCGGAGCGGGTGCGCGACGGCCTCCTGCGGGTCATCGCCCTGGCCGACCGCGTGCACGTGGTGCCCGCGCACGACGTGCGCGCGTACGACCCGATTCCACTGTGGACGTCCGACGAACGGGTGCCCCCGGCGACCGGCCGGGGATGACGGGCACCGGCCCTGTCTCTTATAC
>NZ_JBHYHC010000067.1:29417-49841 GCF_042738955.1 Umezawaea sp. NPDC059074 | reverse complement strand
CTGGGGGACTGGTCGCGGCCGTGCGCCGGGGGGCTCGGTGGCGGTCAGACCGCCCAGCCGCCTTCCTCGGCGGTGGTCTTGGCGAACTCGGCGAACGTGCGGGCCGGACGGCGGAGAGCGCGCTCCACGCCGTCGGACAGGTACTCGTCGGTGCCCTTGCGGATCGGCTCGACCATGTCCGCGAAGCCCTGGGCGTCCTCGGGGGACAGGCCCTGTTCCACCAGTTCCGCGACGAAGTCCTCGACGGACAGCGGCACGTAGCGGACCTCGCGGCCCGCGTGCTCGGAGATCGTGGCGACGGCCTCGGCCAGCGTCACGGCCTTGGGGCCGGACAGCTCGTAGACCTGGCCCGAGTGGCCGTCCTCGGTCAGCGCGGCGACGACCACCGCGGCGATGTCCTCGGCGTCGACGAAGCTGGCGGCGCCGTCGCCGCCCGGCAGCCGCAGTTCGCCCGCGCGGACGAAGTCGGCGAAGAAGCCCTCGCTGAAGTTCTGGGCGAACCAGCCCGGCCGGGTGATCGTCCACTCCAGACCGCTCTCCCGCACGGCCGCCTCGCTGTCGAGGAGCCCTTCCAGGATGCCGCTGCTGTCGGTGGCGTACTCGGGGTTGTCGAGGCCGCGCCCGGAGGCCAGCACGACCCGGCTCAGACCGTGCTCGACCGCGCGCTCCACGAAGGGGCGGACGAGCGAGGTGCCGTCGAGCTGCACGATGTAGGCCGACCGCGCGCCTTCGAGCGCGGCGTCCCACGTGCCGCTGTCGGTCCAGTCGAAGACCTGCTCACCGTGCCGCGCGGCGGCGCGGACCGGCAGCCCCTTGGCCCGCAGCTGCTTGACGACGCGGCCGCCGGACTTGCCGGTGGCCCCGGTGACGAGAATTGGTTGATCAGACATGACTCCATCCAACCGCTTGACATCGAGAGCCTCCATGGCTAGAGCGCTCCGTTTGATGTCTGTGCGTCTACGCTGGGGGCATGGACGCCGTTTCGGACCTGCTGGCTGACGTACGGGCGCGCGGCGCCGTCTTCCGGCAGGCGGTCATGCGACCCCCGTGGGCACTGCGGATGGCCAGCGGGGCCCCGCTCACGCTCGCCACGATGGTGCGCGGCCACGCCTGGATCGTCCCCGACCGGGGCGAGCCGGTGCTCGTGGAGCCGGGCGACGTCGCCGTCGTGCGCGGCGACGTGCCGTACGTGGTCGCCGACGACCCCGCCACCCCGCCCTCGCTCGTGGTGACCAGCGCCGACTACTGCTCGACGGTCGAGGGCGTCGAGCCCGCGCGGGGCCGGACCTGCGGGGTGCCGGAGGACGGGGCGGGCGTGCTGCTCAGCGGGGCGTTCGAGCGGCGGGGCGAGCTGAGCGAACGGCTGTTGCAGGCCCTGCCCCCGGTGCTCGTCGTGCCCGCCGCCTACCCGACGGCCGACCTGCTGGCCGAGGAGATCGCCAGGGACCGGCCGGGCCAGCAGTTGGTGCTCGACCGGATGCTGGACCTGATGCTCGTGTCCGCGCTGCGGAGCTGGTTCGACAACCCGACCGCCGACGCCCCGGCCTGGTGCCGCGCGCTGGAACTGCCGGTCGTGGGCGACGCGCTGCGGCTCATGCACGACGCGCCCGCCCATCCGTGGACGGTGGCGGACCTGGCGGCCAAGGTCGGGGTGTCGCGCGCGGCGCTCGCCCGCCGGTTCACCGCCGAGGTCGGCGAGTCGCCGATGGCCTACCTCGCCAACTGGCGGATCGCCCTGGCCGCAGACCTGCTGCGCGAGACCGACCACACCGTGGGCACGATCGCGCGGAAAGTCGGCTACGCCAACGCGTTCGCGCTCAGCGTGGCGTTCAAGCGCCTGCGCGGCAGCCGCCCGAGCGACCACCGCAACCCGGAACCGGCGTGGCGGGCGAGCTGACCCCGCCACGCCGGTCCGAGGTCAGCCGGGCAGCCGCACCGACAGCGCGTGGTTGAACACGTCGCGCGGGTCCCACCGGGCCTTGACCCGCTGGAGCCGCGGGTAGTTCCCCTTGTAGTACAGGGTGGACCACGGCACGCCCGAGGTGTTCCACGCCGGGTCGGCGAGGTCGACGTCCGCGTAGTTGATGTACGAGCCGTCGTGCAGCTCGCCGGGGACGGGGACGCCGCCGGTGTCCGCGTGCATCTCCCGGTAGAACTCCCGGATCCACCGCAGGTGCCCGGCGTCCTCGGCGGGGTCGGTCCAGGACGTCATGTAGACGATCTTGTTGATCGAGTCGCGCTGGGCCAGCGCGGTGGCCGTCGGCGGAACGGTGTTGACCGCGCCGCCGTAGGAGGTGATCAGCCAGCCGCCGACGGGGTTGTCGTAGTCCGTGCCGGTGAGCCGGTCGTAGCCGATGTCGAGCTGCCGGTCGGGCATCGCCTTGCGCAGGTAGGACGCCTTCACCTTCGCGCGGGTGCCGCTGAACGTGTCCGGGGTGCGCGACAGCAGCGACGACATCAGCCACGGGTCGCGGCGCACGTCGTGCGTGAACGGCACGCCGACCCCGTCGTTGAGCGCGGCGAGGTAGTCGGCCAGCAGCCGGTCCGCGTCGGGCCTCGTGCCGTCCAGGGTGGTGTTCAGGTCGAGGACGCCGGACTGCTTGCGCAGCACGGTGAACAGGCTGTACAGCCCGGCGTAGGGCGAGCCGGGCGCGCTGTTGCGCTCGTGCCACCGGCCGTGGTTGCGCAGCAGCCTGCGGAAGGCGTCGCGGGTCATGTCGGGCCACGACCACCGCACCAGGCTGTCGAGCACGGTCGCGGGCGGTGAGGGCAGCAGCGCGGTCGGGTCGTTCGAGGTGGCGTCGGGGGAGCGGAACCAGTACTTCGTCACCACGCCGAAGTTCCCGCCGCCACCGCCGGTGTGCGCCCACCACAGGTCGTGGTTCGGGTCGGACGGCCGCCTGCTCGCGGTGACCAGCTCGGCCCTCCCGCTCGCGTCGACCACCACGACCTCGACGGCGTGCAGGTGGTCGACCGAGCTGCCGTGCAGCCTGCTCCACCGGCCGTAGCCGCCACCGCTGACGTGCCCGCCCGCGCCGACGGTCGGGGTCAGCCCGGCGGGGACGGTGACGCCCCACTTCTTGTAGAGCGTGCGGTAGACCTCGCCGAGCCCGGCGCCCGGCTCGACGAAGAACGCGCCGCGCGCCGGGTCGTAGCCGGTCTCGTTCAGCTCCGACAGGTCGATGACGACCTGGTTGGACGGCGAGTGGACGAAGTCCTCCGAGCAGTGCCCGCCGCTGCGGACGACCACCTTCAGGCCCGCGTCCACGGCGTACTGCACGGACCGCACGACCTGGGCGGCCGAGGCGACCACGTGCACCTGCCGCGGCGTGGCGACGAACCGGGCGTTGGAGCCGATCACCAGGTCGGCGTACCGGCGGTCGGCCGGGGTGACGACCGTGGCGGGCGGTTCGGCCGCCTCGGCGGCGGTGGCGGTCCCGCGGAGCACGGTGGGGACGGCGGCGGCGACGGGCAGCACCGCCGCGCCCAGCAGGAGCTTTCGGCGTGACTGGTCGGTCATGGAGAGGTCCTCCCGAACCTGTGCGGACGAGGGCGACCGGATTCCTCAATCCGAATGGGAATCGCGGATCGCGGTCGATTTCGCTTTCGACCGGAAGCGTCGCCGAAAAGCGCACCCGCCCGCCCGGTCCGCGAGCCTCCGGAAACGGAAGTGCAGCTTCCTGAGCACGTCGTGGTCTGGAGCGTTCCCGGTATCCCGCCATACGGTTCTCCCAACGGCGTCGACGAGATCGCGTCGGAAGGGGAATCGAGGAGAACCGACAACGGGAATCGCCCGTTCGGCGATGTCCCGCTTCGTGGTGGTTCGAACCGCTCGCGGCTGGGGGGAAACATGCGATTCCACGTGTTGGGCCCGCTCCGGGTGCTCGACGGTGATCGCCCGGTGCCGGTGAACGGGGTGCGCCAGGGGGCGACCCTGGGGTACCTGCTGCTGCACGCCAACGAGATGGTGCCGATGAGCAGGCTGATCGACGCGCTCTGGCCGACGAGGGTCCCGCCCACCGGGCGGCAGGTCCTGCACAACGCCGTCTTCCGGCTGCGCGGCGCTTTCGCCACCGCGCGGAGCACCCACCGGGCGGAGCTGTCGCGCGTCGGGCCGGGGTACGCGCTGCTCGTCGACGAGGAGTGCCTGGACCTGGCGTCCTTCCGGCGCCTGGCCTCCCGCGGTCGCACCGAACTGCGGGCGGGCCAGTGGGAACGCGCGTCGGCGACCTTGCGCACCGCGGCGCTGCTGTGGCGGGGCCCGGCGCTGGCCGACCTCGCCGAGCACGGGTACGACTGGCCGGAACTGCGGTCGCTGCACGACGAGCGCACGGCGGCGCTGGTCGACCGCGTCGACGCGGACCTCGCGCTGGGGCGCAACGCCGACGTGATCGGCGACCTGGAGCACCTGCTGGACCACCGGTCGCGCGGACGACTGCGCCGCGGCGGTGCCCGCGCCGAGCGCCGTGGCGGCGACGGCGAGACCACTCGCTTTCAGCACTCGTCTCCGGGACACCCCGCGATCGTCGTTGTGCCCTGCCCCCATGTTTTTCCTCACTGCTTGTTCCTCATCTCGACGGCGGTTCACCGAATCCGGTGAAGTGCATTGGTCGTCTCTGGACTCGCCGCGCGGGATATGCCATAGTCGTACTCGCGTAGTCGTACGAATACAAAGTGTGCGCGCCAGAGTGTGGTGATTGTTTCCGGTCTCGTTGGACAGCCCTGTCCCGCGACCTGGAGATCTGCGCTCGGGTGGTCGACGGAGTGCCGAAAAAACGTCATGCCAGTACATGCGCATGACTTCGGCACCGGTCGCGACCTCGAAACGGCGACGGCCTGAAACCTTTGTTCCCCACTCGTCGGCAATCGTCAGGTGCGACTGTCGACGGAAATGCGAGAACGGGAATTCAGGCGAAATCATCGCCGCTGTGGTTGAGCCCCCAGTACTTCATTGCTGCTCGGATTGCGGGACGATTCCCGACCCCGGCGAGCCCTCGCCGCGGCAGGTTCCCCGACCGCCCCGCCACCGTTCCGCGTCGAACGGTCCGCCCCCGCGGGCATGGCCCAAGTCAAGCCGCCTTCCGCGAGACGAGCCATGTCTACGACGCGCCGATCGATGTCTCACCGTCTGCCGCGGCCATCGTTCGGACGAACACGCCGGGGTGCACACGGTCCTGTCGCCTCCGCCTCGGCACGTCAGCCGTGCGAACGGAGTCGGGTGCGGGAGTGCCGCACGAGGTCGCGGGCGGCTCGGGCGTGCGGGCCGACGAGCCTGCCGTGGTCCTTCACGACCTCGCCGTCGACGATCACCGTCTCGACGTCCGCGGGCCCTGCCCCCAGGACGACGGTGGTGACGGGGTCGGCGTAGCCGTCCAGGTGCGGGGAGCGCAGGTCGAGGAGGGCGAGGTCGGCCCGCTTGCCCGTCGACAGGCTGCCGATCTCGTGGTCCAGGTGCCAGACCTCCGCGCCGCCGAGGGTCGCGAGTCGCAGCACGTCGCGTGGAGTGAAGTCGACGGTGGGGACGGCCTCGTGCCTGGCGACCGCGGCGGCGTTGGTGCGGGAGCGTTCGGCGGCCAGGGCGAGGCGCATCTCGGAGAACAGGTCGGTGCCGGCTCCGGTGACGGTGTCGACGCCCAGACCGGCCGGGAGGCGGTGGCGCAGCGCGTCGCCGGTGGCGGGGTAGGTGCCCAGGGCCATCAGCACGTCGGTCGAAGGTGTCAGCGAGATCGATCCGCCGGAGTCGGCGATCAGCTCGAACTCGTGCCGGGACAACCGGGTGGCGTGGACGTGGTTGACGTCGGGGCCGAGCAGCCCCAACCGGTCGAGGGTGGCCACGGAGTCGGGGAAGCCCGCCATCCCGACGTGCACGGAGATCGGCAGCCCGAGGTCGCGGGCGAGCGCGAAGTCGTCCTTGGTCGCCGCGGGCGTGCCGAACGCGGGACCCGGTACGGCCAAGCCCATCCGCAGCCTGCCGTGGACGCCGTCGGCGAAGAACCGCTCGCGCACCCCGCGGACGTCGACCGGGTCCGGCCCGCTCGGTCCGCCGTGCAGGAAGACGCCGCGGATCCCCGAGTCCGCCAGCGCCCGGACGACCGCGTCGGTGTGGGCGGGGCTCACCAGGTTGTGGGACCAGTCGGCGACGGTCGTGATCCCGGCGTCGAGCGCTTGCAGCGCGCCCCAGAGGGTTCCGGCGTAGCTGTCGTCCGGGGTGAAGTGCGGCGCGACCCGCCCCAGCACCTCCCGCGAGTACCCGATCAGCGAGTGCCGGTCGGCCAGCCCGCCGAGCGCGCCCTGCCACACGTGGCGGTGGGTGTCGACCAGTCCCGGCAGGACCAGCCGCCCACGTGCGTCCACCACGCGCGCGTCGCTGGCTTCGAGCCCGTGGCCCACGGCCGCGATCCGCCCGTCGCGGATCAGGACGTCCCCGCCGGGCAGGTCCCCGGTGGTCTCGTCGAGGGTGACGACGAAGCCGCCGGTGATGAGCAGGTCTCGCACGGTTCCACGCTTTCTCGACGGCGGTGTCGAACCAGCCGCCAGGTATACGATCGGTACTGCCTCCAGCCTGCGGCGGAAGGCCTCTGCTCACAAGAAGGCAGTTCCGACTGCCCAGGTATCACCGGGGGAACCATGACGGTCGACGCGCACCAGGCGACGTTGCGCGCGATCCTCGGCCGGATCGGCGACAAGTGGTCGGTCGTGGTGATCTGCCGCCTCTCCGACGGCCCGCGCAGGTTCAACGAGCTGAAGCGCCTCACCGACGGCATCACCCAGCGGATGCTGAGCGCCACCTTGCGCCACCTGGAACGCGACGGCCTGGCCACCAGGACCGTCCACCCGACCGTCCCGCCCAGCGTCGAGTACGCCCTCACCGACGCGGGCCACAGCCTCCACGAGGTCCTCGCCCAACTCGTCCGGTGGACCGAGTCGCACGTGGACGGAATCCAGCGCTCCCAGGAGACCTACGACACCGCCGCCCGCCGGTGACCTTGTCCCGCTCCCCGCGAGTGCGTGTCTGAAGAGGACGACGAGGAGATTCGGCGGTGCTGAGAAGTGCCGCGCGGATCCGATGACAATTCATGTTTGGCGCGGGTGCCCACCGGCTACTCCTGGTTCGAGCAGGGAAGAGCCAACGACGGTCCGTCGTTGCCGCCGAAGAAGGGAAGACGTCATCGTGGGCATCTTGGGTTGGATCGTTCTGGGCCTCATCGCGGGTGCCATCGCGAAGGCGATCATGCCCGGCAAGGACCCCGGCGGCATCATCGTGACGATCCTGATCGGGATCGTCGGCGCCATCCTCGGCGGCTTCATCGGCCGCGCGCTGTTCAACAGCGACATCAACAGCTTCTTCGACCTGAGCACCTGGCTGCTGGCCATCCTGGGCTCGCTGGTGCTGCTCGGCATCTACCGTCTCGTGACCGGTCGACGCACGCACGCCTGACCCGAACGCACGGCCGGAGCCCCGGACACCACACGGTGTCCGGGGCTCCGGCCGTTTTCGGGACACACCGAGCCGAGGGTGTTCGGTTTGTGCGAGCAGGCCGAGGGCTACCCACGGGACACCTGGAGCGGAGAGGCGCCCGAATGAGGTTCGCGTTCACGTTCGACCGTGCCACCGAGGTGGGACTCCTGCTGGCGGGCATCACCCGGCGCAATTCGGTCGTGTTGGTCGACGACGAGTGGTTCACCGCGCGTTTCGGGGCGTGGACGGTGCGCACGCCGCTCGCCAACGTCGCAGGCGCGTCCACCGGAGGGCCGTACCACTGGTGGAAGGCCGTGGGGGTGCGGTTGTCGTTGGGGGACAGGGGGTTGACGTTCGGGTCGTCGACGCGGGCCGGGGTGTGCGTGGTGTTCCACGAGCCGGTGCGCGGTCTGGACCCGTGGGGGCTGGTGCGGCATCCGGGGTTGACCGTCACCGTGGAGCGGCCGGACGAGCTGGTCGCGTGCCTCGGTGGTGGGCATCGGCCGGGGGACGAGGAAGTCGCGTAGCCGCGTTTCGCGAGTGTGGTGTGCGGGCACCCCAAGGGAAAGATCTTCGTTGCCGGATCGGGAGAAGGGCGTTCCATGGCTTCCACGATGTCCACCACGCTGAGCAGGCCGAGGCACGACCGCAAGATCGCCGGGGTGTGCGCGGGCCTCGCCGAGCGGTGGGGCATGAAGCCGGGAACGGTGCGGCTGCTGTTCGTGCTGTCCTGCCTGCTTCCCGGTCCCCAGTTCGTCATCTACCTCGCGCTGTGGGCCATCCTGCCCTCACGCTGACGACCAGCTCTGCCAACGAATGGCCCCCGGTGTGATCCGGGGGCCATTCGTGGTTCAGGGAGTGGTCCACGTGCCCAGCGCGGACAGGGTGGCTTCGACGAGGGTGGTATCCGGGGCGGAGCGTTCGATCGTGCTGCGGTAGTAGAGCGGGCCGATGGTGAGGGCCGCCGCGTGGTCGCTCGGGAGGACGAGGGTGAGTTCGCCTCGGGCCTCGGCGTCGTCGAGGACGGCTGCCAGGCGGGTGGTGAGGATGTCGGCGAAGCGGGCGCGCCTGGCGTCGACGACCTCGTCCCACAGCGCCGAGTTGGCGAGGGTGGTGGAGACGGCTCGGACGTCGTCCAGGGCCAGTTGGTCGGCGATGGCCGTGAGTTCCCGGCGCAGCCAGTCCTTGGTGGGGACGGTGGGGTTGTCGAAGAACGGCATCGGCACGGTGGCCATCGCCTCCACGAGCAGGAGGTCGGTGCGCGGCCAGTGCCGGTAGACGGTGGCCCGGCCCACGCCCGCGCGTTCGGCCACCTGCGCGTGCGTCACCGCCGTCGGGCCGCTTTCCAGCAGCAGTGCGCGGGCGGCGGTCAGGATCGCCTCTTGGCTGCGGAGGAAGCGGGGGTCGGTCACGGGCCCGATTCTATGAGACGACTTGACTCACAGTCCATCCGGCGGGCATCCTGCAAAGTATGAGACAAGGTGTATCGCAGAAGACGGTGGCGGTGCTCGGGGCCTCGGGTGCGACCGGGCGGCACGTGGTGGCGACGGCGGCCGAGCGAGGGCACGACGTGGTGGCGCTCGTGCGTCGTCCGGGGGCCTTCGCACAGCGGGAAGGAGTGCGGGAGGTGATCTGGTCCGCTGTCGCCGAGGCCCCGGAGTTGGCGGGCGTCGACGTGGTGATCAGCGCCCTCGGCGGGGCGGACAAGGGGCCGACGACGGTGTGCGCCGACGGCATCCGGTCCGCGGTGGCGGCGATGCGCGAGGTCGACGTGACGCGCCTGATCGCGGTCAGCGCGCACGGGGTGCTGGAGACCCACGACGGGTCGTTGTACTCCCGCGCGGTGTGGTTCCGCGTGGCGGAACGCATGCGGGACAAGGAGGAGATGGAGAAGGTCGTCACCGAGTCCGAAGTGGACTGGACGCTCGTGCGGCCGCCCGCGCTGTCGAACGCCGGCGCGACGGGGGAGTACCGGACCGGTGTCGACCTGCCGATCCGCCTGTGGAGCTCCATCGGCCGCGCCGACCTGGCCGCGTTCCTCGTCGACGAGGCCGAGAACCCCCGCTACGTCCGGGCCCGCCCGCGGATCACCCGATGACCGCGGCACCGGACCTGCGGAACGAGGTCGCGGTCGTCACGGGCGCGAGCGGCGGCATGGGGCGGATCATCGCCACCAGCCTCGCGAACGCGGGCGCGCACGTGGTCGCGATCGTCCGCGACCCCGCGCGGGTCGACCGCGGGCTCGACGTCGTCGTCGCCGACCTGTCCCGGCGCGCGGACGTCATCGCCGCCGCGAAGGTCGTCGCGGACCGGCACGAGCGGATCCACCTCATCGTCAACAACGCGGGCGCGCACTTCGCCGAGCACCGGCTCTCGGCCGACGGCGTCGAGATGCACCTCGCGCTCGACTACCTGGCCGCGTACGGCCTCACGACCCTGCTGGACGGTCCGCTGCGCCGCGGCCGGGCGCGGGTGGTGAACGTCGCCAGCGACACCCTCAACGACACCCGCCAGGTGAAGCTCGTCGGCAAGCCGAGGCCCGCGACCGTCGACCTGACGGGCGTCGAGTCCTTCGCCGACCTGAACCCCGTCGAGGGGTTCGTGCCGTTCGAGGCCTACGCGCGGGCGAAACTCCTGACCGTCACGGCTGGTTACGCCCTCGCACGGGACTTCGAGCCCGACGCGGTGACCGTGAACGCCCTGCACCCCGGCATCGTGGCCACCGACATCATCGACGACCTCGTGCCCGCGGGCCTGCGCCCGTTCCGCGGGCTGATCCGCCGCGGGATGCTCACCCCCGCCGAAGGGGCCGGGACCGCGCTGCGGCTCGCGACCGACCCCGAACTGGCAGGCGTCACCGGCCGGTACTTCGTCCGCGACGACGAGGCGACCACGCCGCCGGTGTCGCACGACCTCGTTGTGCAGCGACGGTTGCTCGCCCTCAGCGAGGCGCACTTCGCCCGCTGAGGCGTCAGCGCGTGGACCGCATCGAGACCACGTCGTGGCCGCTGTCCCAGAGCAGGGTCATCAGGGCCCGTTCCGCGGCCGGGTCCAGGCCGTCGACGACCAGGGTGGTGCCGGGTCCCGGTCCGCGGCGCGTGGTGACCTCCCCGAACCTGCTGCCGATCAGGTCGAGGAGCGAGTCGGCGAGCGGACCGCCGATGCCCAACTCACAGCGTGACACCCTGCCTCCCGTTCCGTCTCAGGACCACGATCCACGGCGCGCGGGGCCGGCGCACCACCCGGCCACCGGAGCCACCCTGGGTAGGGGCCCGTGGCACACTCGGCGGAGTTCACGACGGCACAGGAGAGTCATGACCTCCCCCCGCCCCGCCGGACCGCTGCTGGCGGTCAAGCACACGGCACCGCCGGTACGACCGGGCTCCGTCGAGCGCTCCGGGCTGGTGCGGTCGCTGCGCGACGCCGTCACGCGCCTCACGCTCGTCGCCGCGCCCGCGGGCTGGGGCAAGACGAGCCTGCTCGGCCTCTGGGCCGCCGACCCCGGCCCGGACGTCGTCGTGGCGTGGGTGTCGCTGGACGAGGGCGACGACGACCCGGTCCGGTTCTGGCGCTACGCGCTGACCGCGTTGCACGAGGCGGGCGCGATCGGACCGGCCGCCCTCGACGCCGTCGTCGCGCCCGGCACGGAGCCGATCGACCTCGCCCTGCCGATCCTGCTCAACGAGCTGGCCGCGTCCTCGTCGCGGCACGTGCTGGTGCTCGACGACTACCACGTGCTCACCGACGCGCGGATCCACGAGAGCCTCGAATACCTCGTCGGCTACCTGCCGCCCGCGTTGCGGATCGTCGTCGCAGGCCGGGCCGATCCGCCCCTCCCACTGGCCCGGCTGCGGGCCCGTGGCGAGCTGACCGAGCTGCGCGCCGACGACCTGCGCTTCACCCTCGCCGAGGCGGCCGAACTCGTCGGGTCCGTCTCCGGCCGTGCGCCGGACGACGGTGACGCGGCGGCGGCGTGGCGGCGGACCGAGGGCTGGGCCGCGGGCCTGCACCTGGTCGGGCTGGCGTTGCGCGGCGGAGGTGGGGCGGGGGACCGGCACGTGCTGGACTACCTCGCGTCCGAGGTGCTGCCCTCGCTCGACCGGGCGAGCCGGGACCTGCTCGTCGCGACCGCGCCGCTCGAACGGCTGTCCGGCGCGCTGTGCGACGCGGCGCTCGGCACCACGGGTTCGGCGCTGGTCCTCGACGGGCTCGACCGGGCCGACCTCTTCGTCACGCCGATGGACGCCGCCCGCGAGTGGTACCGCTGCCACCCTCTGCTCCGGGACGCCCTGCTGCGCGAGTCGCGGGACGAGCGCGCCGCCCACGACGTCCTCGCCCGCGCCGCCGCCTGGTACGCGGGCCAGGACCGCCTGGACGACGCCGTGCACCACCACCTGCTCGCGGGCGACCCCGCCACGGCCGCCCGGCTGCTGCGGGACCGTGCGGACTGGTTCCTCGACCGGGGGATGGCCACCACGTTCCTGCTGCTCGGCGAGCGCCTGCCGGAGGACGTCGTGACGCCGCAGCTCGCGTTCGCCCTCGCCTACGCCGCCCGACCCGGCTCCGGCGACGGGCGCGTCGCTCACTGGCTGGACCTGGCCGAGCGCGGGACGGGACCGGACGAGGCCGTCTTCGGCTGGCACGACGCGCGTGCGGCGGTGCTGACCATGCGCGCCGTCAGCCTTCCCGAGTCGCAGGCGGACGTGGCCGTGGAGCTGGCCGAGCGGGCGGTGGCACTGGAGGACGCCGCCAACGCCGGGCCGTCCCCCGCGGCGCGGGCCGCGTTGGGCAGCGCCTACGCCCGGAGCGGTCGGTTCACGACGGCCGCGCCGATGCTGCTCGACTCGTGGCGGCAGCGGGACACCGCGGGCTGGACCGTGGGGCTCTCGGTGCAGATCGGCGGCCTGCTCGGTCTCGTGCTCCTCGCTCTCGACCGCGGTGACGACGTCGACCGGTTGCTGCGCCAGACCGTGCCGCTCGCGGACACCGTCGAACGCGACTGGGGCGCGGCCGCGAGCCCGGTCGTCGCCGCGTTGCGGGTCGTCCAGGGCCGGTGGTCCTACCTGCGCGGTGACGTCCGCGAGGCTCGTGACCTCCTCGACCGGGCGACGGTGAACGCCGACGCCGACGGGCGTCACCTGACCGTGGTCGCAGCGCTCGTGTTCCTGGCCGACGCCGAACTCGGGGTCGGCCACGACGCGGCCGCGCGTGCGGCCCTCGCCCGTGCGCGCGAGTTCGTCGAGGACAACGCGCCGGTGACGCCGGTCGCGGCGGAGTGGTTGGAGCGGGCCGAACAGCGGATCGGCCGGGTCTCGATCCGCGCGGCCACGCGGCCGGGCGGGCTCGTCGAGCCCCTCACCGACCGCGAGCTGTCGATCCTGCGGGTCATGCCGGGATCGGGGTCGCAGCGCGAGATCGCCGCCGCGCTGCACCTGTCGATCAACACCGTCAAGGCCTACACCAAGAGCCTGTACCGCAAGCTCGGCGTCGGTGCGCGCGCCGACGCCGTGTCCGCCGCCCGCCACCTCGGTCTCATCTGACCCACCCAGGGTGCAATCGGCGCGGGGGTGCTGCGCCGCCACCCTCGTCGTCCCGATCCTGGTCCCGCTCGCACCACCCCCTTCCCGAGCGGAGGCCCCCCGATGCGGACCGCCTTGATCGACCCGGCCGCCGACCGGAAACCCGGCTGGAGCCGCCGCCGCTTCGTGAAAGCCCTCGGTGCGACCGTCGTCGTCGCCGGTACCGGTGCCCTGGGCTACCGGATCCACGACACGGCGGCCCTCAGTTCGGGGCACGGCGAGGCCTACGACCCGTGGCGGCACTGGCGGGAGACGCCCGGACTGCTCGGCGCGGTGGCGGCGGCGGTGCTGGCGGCCAGTCCGCACAACACCCAGCCGTGGCTCTTCGGGATTCGCGCCGACGCCGTGGACGTGTACGTCGACCCGACGCGCGACACCGGCACGGTCGACCCGTTCCACCGCGAGCGGCACGTCGGACTCGGTTGCGCGATCGAGAACCTCGTGCTGGCGTGCCGGGCGCGCGGACTGCTGCCCGACGTGACGCTGCTGCCCGACGGGCCGTCCGGTGCGCGGATCGCCGAGGTGGCCGTGCACGACGGTCCGCCGGTCGCCGATCCCCGGTACGACGCCATCGGTGACCGGCACACCAACCGCGGTCCCTTCGAGGACAGGCTCATCGGACTGGACACGGTGACCGGGTTGGTCGATCGGACCGGGACCGGGGACGTCGAGGTGCGTTGGATCGTCGACCCGGAACCCCGTGCGGCGTTGGGCGGGCTCCTGGTCGACGCGGCGGCGGCCCTGTGCGCCGACGAGCAGCAGTCGCGGGACAACTTCGCGTGGTTCCGCAACGACGACGAGATCCAGCGGCACCGCGACGGGCTCACCTTGGGAGGCCAGGGTTTCGGTCCGCTGGAACTCGCGGCCGCCAAGGTGCTGCCCGCGTCCTCCCGCACCGAGGGCGACCAGTTCTGGCTCGACCGGACGAGGACCGTGCACACCGCGACCGCCGCGGCGTACGGCGTGATCACCACCCGCACGCCCGACGACCGGGCCACCCAGCTCACCGCCGGGCGGCTGCTGGAACGCGTCCACCTCACCGCGACCAGCCGCGGCATCGCCCTGCACCACATGAACCAGATCACCGAGCGGATGGACCGCGAAGGCGCCACCGGGTTCGGGCCGCGGTTCGCCGCGCTGCTGCCGGTGGGGGAGACGCCGCTGCTGACCTTCCGGGTCGGCTACCCCGTGCGCGAGGCGGCCCCCAGCCCACGCCGCTCGGCCGCGCAAGTCCTCCGCTGACCTTTTCCATTGCCGGACAACAAGACAGGAGTGTCGTCGTGATCGAGAAGACCACCGTGGCCGTCATCGGCGCGGGCCCCACCGGACTGCTGCTCGCCGGTGACCTGGCCCGAGCGGGAGTCGACGTGACCGTGCTGGAACGGCGCGGGACCGAGTCCAACCTGACCCGCGCGTTCGGCGTCCACGCCCGCACGCTGGAGCACCTGGACGCCCGAGGGCTGGCGGACGAGGTCGTCGCCGGAGGTGCGCCGGTGCGCCGCCTGCGCCTGTTCGACCACCTCGGGATCGACCTGGCGACCTTGCCGTCCAGGTTCCCGTACCTGCTGATCACCCCGCAGTACAACGTCGAGCAGGTCCTGGAGAAGCGCGCGATCGCGGCGGGCGCGCGGGTCGTACGGGACGCCGAGGTGACCGCGTTGCGGCAGGACGCCGACGGCGTCTCGATCACCGTCGGCGGCGCGGTGGTCCGCAGCGACTACGCGGTCGGCGCGGACGGGGTGCGCAGCGTCGTGCGCGAGGCCCTCGGGCTGCCGTTCCCCGGCAAGTCGGTGCTCACCTCGATCATGCTCGCCGACGTGCGGCTGACCGACGCCCCGGAGGACGTGCTCGCGGTCAACGCCGTCGGCGACGCGTTCGCGTTCGTCGCCCCCTTCGGCGACGGCTGGTACCGGATCTTCGCCTGGGACCGCCGCCACCAACTGCCCGACACCGCTCCCGTGACGCTCGACGAGATCCGCGCCGTGACCCGGCGCGCGTTGGGCAGCGACTTCGGGTTGCAGGAGGCGCGGTGGCTCTCCCGCTTCCACAGCGACGAGCGCCAAGCGCCGCACTACCGGGTGGGGCGGGTGTTCCTGGCCGGGGACGCCGCGCACGTGCACTCGCCCGCGGGCGGGCAGGGCATGAACACCGGGCTCCAGGACGCGGCCAACCTCGGCTGGAAGCTCGCCGCGGCGGCGCAGGGTTGGGCACCGGACGGCCTCCTCGACACCTACGAGCAGGAGCGGCACCCGGTCGGCCGTCTCGTGCTGCGCAGCAGCGGCGCGATCATCCGGCTCGCCATGGTCAAGTCCCGCGTCGGCCGACTGGCCCGCACCGTCGTGGGCGGCGCGGCGCTGCGCCTGCCCCCGGTGGCGCGCAAGGCCGCGGGCACGATCTCCGGCATCGGCATCGACTACCCGCACGCGCCGCGGGCCCACGACGTCGAGCTGCGGGACGGCCGCCGGTTGTACGAGGCGTTGCGCGACGGCAAGTTCGTGCTCCTGGCCCCGGAAGCGGCCGGGCCCGCGATCGTCGGCCGGGAGGACCGGGTCGTGCTCGCCCCGCCCGCCGACGCGGCACGCCCGTGGAGCCTGGTCCGCCCCGACGGCCACGTGGCGTGGCAGGGCGGAGCCGACACCCTGCACGCCGCGCTGACGAGCGCCGTCTGACCGTCGGTCAGACGGGGTCGAGCACGCGTTCCACCCGCCGCGCCACGTCGAGGAGCGAGCGGTCGTGGCCGTGCCGCCCGTCGAGTTCGAGGCCGAAGGGGAGACCGCTTCCGGTGCGGCCCAACGGAAGGCTGATGGCGGGCAGGCCCGCGCCGCTGGCCGGGATGGTGTTCCTCGCGAGGAACAGGTGGTCGACCTCCTGACCCGCGACCGTGAACGTCCACTGGCTGGAGATCAGCGGGGCGGGGGTCGCCGTCGTGGGCAGGAGGAGCGCGTCGACACCTTGCGAGGTGAAGACCGCGTCGAGGCGGCGCTGGAGTTCCGGGCGGTCGACCGACACCGCCTGCTCGAAGTCCTCGGGGGAGAGGAACCCCGGCCCGGTCGGCACGACGAGCTGGTCCCACGCCTCCTTGAGCTGCGGGTTGAGGTCGTGGTGGATCTCGTCGAAGGTGACCGGGAAGTCGTTGTGCCGCAAGAACTCCGAGACCGCGTGGCGCGTCTCGCGGAAGAAGATGTTCCACGTCAGGCGTTGCGCCAACACCGAGAAGTCGTCGCCGAGGTCCACCCCCACGACTTCGGCCCCGTCGTCCCGGAGACGGGCGAGGGTGTCGGTGAACCGCGCGGCGATCTCGGGGTCGACGAGTCCCAGGTGGTGTTCGGGGGAGTAGGCGAACCTCAAACGGGAACGCCCGCTGGGGGCGACACCCGTGTCGTTGGTGACGATCCGGTCGATCAGCTCGCAGTCCTCGACGCCGCGGGCGAGCAGGCCGGGCGTGTCGAGGAGGTGCGAGACCGGGGCGACGCCCCCGCGTGGCCACCGCCCGGTGGTCGGCTTGAAACCGACCACCCCGGTCAGCGAGGCGGGCACCCGCACGGAGCCGATCGTGTCGCTGCCGAAGGACGCGGGCACGATCCGGGCCGCGACGGCGACCGCGGAGCCGCTGGACGACCCTCCGGACACGCGGTCGGTGTCGTGCGGGTTCCGCACCTGGCCGAAGTGGCCGTTGGCCCCGGTGAGGCCCCAGGACATCTCCACGAGGGTGTTCTTGCCGAAGACGATGCCGCCCGCGTCCTTGATCCTGCTGACGATCTCGGCGTCCCGCGTCGGGACGAAGTCCTCCAGGGTCTTCACCCCGAGCGTCGTGCGCAGGCCGCGGGTCGCGTAGCTGTCCTTCACCCCGAACGGCACGCCGAGCAGGGGAGCGGTGGACCCCGCGGCGCGGGCGCGGTCGGCGTCCTGGGCCGCGGCCAGCACGGCGGACTCGTCGACGGAGATGAAGGAGTTGAGGTCCGAGTGGCGCCGGGCGCGGTCCAGCAGGGCGGTCGCGTAGGACTCGGCGGTGATGTCGCCCTGGCGGATCGCGGCGGCGGCCGCCGCGACGCCGAGGTCCGCCGGTTCGTCCTGGTTCATGGGAAGGCTCTTTCCGTTCGTCGGGGCGGAATCAGGCGCGGTGGGTCATCGCGGGCGCCACGGCGGCGGCGAGTGCCGCCACCACCGCGAACGTCCACCAGGCGTGCTGGAAGACGGTGTGCGCGACGTCGTAGGTCGTCGGGTTGCCGAGGATCGCGACGAGGACGCTGACGCCCAGCGCCGTGCCGAGTTGGCGGCTCATGTTGACGATGGCGCTGCCGGTGGCCGACTGGGACGGTGGCAGGTCGGCGGTCGCCGAGGACAGGATCGTCGGCAGGGCGAGCCCGACGCCCGCGCCGCCGATCAGCAGGCTCGGCAGCATCGCCGTGGCGTAGTGCGGTTCGGCGGTGACGACCAGCGAGGTGTACAGGCCGCCGAGGCCGTACAGCAGGCTGCCCGCCGCGACGAGGTGGCCGGTCGGGACGCGGTGGGCGAGCCGGTGCGCGACCACGGTGAACAGCGGCACCATCGCCGGTCCGACCGCGACGGCGAAGCCGGTCCTGATCGGCGAGTAGTGCCAGACCTGTTGCAGCCACAGGATGTTGGCCAGCAGACCGGCGGCGAACGGCACCGAGAACAGCAGAGCCGTCGCGTTCGACCAGGCGAACGACCGCACCCGCAGCAGGACGGGGTCGATCACCGGGGTGGCGTGGCGGGCCGAACTGGCCAGGAACCCGCCGAGCGCCACGAGCGTGACGACCCACGTGGTGAGGATCCGCGAATCGGTCCAGCCCCAGTCGGATCCCTGCACCAGCCCCAACGTCAGCGCCCCGACGGCGACGATCAGCAGCCCCGCCCCGAGCACGTCCGGGAGCGGCTTCGCGTCCTCGTCGCGCGACCGCGGCACGACCAGCGCGGTGGCGACGAGCGCCGCGATCCCGACCGGGACGTTGACCACGAACACCCACCGCCAGGACGCCGCGACGAGCAAACCGCCGATGACCGGGCCCAACGCGGCCGCGAAAGCCCCGCTCGCGGCCCAGATGCGGACCGACCGGACGCGGTGGTGCGCCGGCGCGGAGGCGATGACCAGGCCGAGGCTCGACGGCGTCAGCAGGGCCGCGCCGACGGACTGGACGACCCGGAAGACCACCAGCCACCAGACGCCGTCCGTCGCCGCGCAGGCCGCGCTGGCGGCGGTGAACAGCCCCAGCCCCACCAGGAACGTGCCCTTGCGGCCGAACCGGTCGGCGATCCGACCCGCCGGGACCAGCAGCGCGGCGTAGACGATCGTGTAGGCGTTGAGGATCCACGACAGGTCGGCCAGCCGCACGCCGCCGAAGTCGCGGCCGATGTCCTCGAACGCCACGTTGACGATGAACACGTCGAGGCTCGCCATGAACGCCGCGAGGCACAGGACCAGGAGGACCGCGTTGGGGTGGTGCGGGGCGGTCACCCGACGCTGACTTGGAAAAAGCATAGCCAGGACCGTACGGGCCTGACTATGGCGAACACAAGTCAGCATCGGAGTGCGGGCTGTCACAGCTCCGCGTCGGCGTCGCCCTTCTGGCTATGCTGGAAGGAAGCCAGGCGAGCGGAGGGCACGATGGACGACTCCTTCACGTTGGCGCCTCCGCTGACCGACCGGGACAGCTGGACGGCGGCGGAGTGGTGCCCGATGGAACGGGCGCTCGACCTGATCGGCACCCGCTCGGCGATGACGCTGCTGCGCGAGGTCTTCTACGGCGCCAGCCGGTTCGACGACCTCGCCCGCCGGGCAGGCGTGACCCCGGCGGTCGCGTCCCAACGCCTGCGGCAACTCGTCGAGAACGGCTTGCTGGAACGCAGGCCGTACCAGGAGCCGGGCCAGCGGACCCGCTACGAGTACGCCGTCACCGAGCGGGGGCTGGAGGTCTTCCCGATCATCGCCGCCCTCGCCCACCTCGGCGACCGGCTGCCCGGCGGGACCGGGAGGGCGGTCGAACTCAGCCACGCGGGCTGCGGCGAACCGGTCATGACCGAGGTGCGCTGCGCCGCCGGTCACGTGGTGACGCCTGCCGACACGGTCGTGTCGATCCTTTAGCGCGTAGTCGATTTCCTCGCTGAGGTCGAATTCCCGTCGAGCGGCTGGTTGCCTTTTCGGCTGGAATAGAGTGCCTTTGACGTCACCCGATTGTCGGAGTGCTCCGGAATCCGTTGATACGTCGGGCAAGGGGCGGCCGGGACCTGTGCGAATGGACACCATGCTCTAAAGGCCGATCCGTACATCGTCACGGATCCCGATCTGGTGCGGCACCCGGACAAGATCGTCGCCGCGCTGGAGGGCGACGGGACGCTCGACCGGTTCGGCATCAAGTCGACGAACGCGACCGGGGGGAAGGTCCCGCCCAGCGCGAAAGCGGCGAGCAATCCGCCGTTCGTCATCGACAGCTCGGAATACCCGCGGAGTTCCAAGCCCGTGGACCCGTACCGCTACACCACCGGACCCGAGTGCGACGACCACGCCGAGCAGGCGACCGAGGACGCAGGCTGGATCAAGAACCGGTTCTCCTACTGCCAGAAGCACGTGGTCGCCATTCCCGCCGTGTCCTGCACGATCTTCCCGATCCGGTGCCGTGTCGAAGGGGTGTTCGTCGCCCGCGCCACGCTGATCGGGTTCGGCAAGATCGGGTCGCACGAGGAGTTCGCCACCCAGCGCTGGGCTGATTTCCGGCTCGGCGTCGAAGTGCTGACGGCGACGGGTCCGTTCAACGACGACGCCGACATGGAGGCCTCCGTCGAGTGCCTCAACCGGGACAAGCTGGGCAGCCTCGACCCGCCTGAGGACCTGGTGGACTGGTGGCGGCTGACGGACGGGTTCGACGACCCGCGCGCGGGCAACCTGGTGCCCGTCGTCTTCCAGCCGTTGCCGGTCACCGAGGTCGTGCTGGAGCACGCCCGCCTGTCCGGTTTCGCGGACGCGGACTGCTGCCCCCGTGGACACCTCCCGGCGGGGGAGGTCGGCGGCGGGTACTGCACGGCCACGATCCCGATCTGCCGGGACGTCGGCGGCGACGTGCTCGTCGTCGACCTGCGGCCCGGCGACCAGCACGGCAGGCTGGCCCGCTACTCGACCCGGCAGGGTTTCATCCCCACGGAGTGGGCGGGCACCACCGCCCTGCTCGCCGACCTCGCCGACCGCCTCCACCGCACCAGCGCCGACACCGGTGCTCCCGGACCGGGTGTCGGGGGGCCCCCCCGGGGGGGGGTGGGGGGGGCCGGGGGGGGGGGGCGGCGGGGGGGCGCGGGCGGGGGCCGGGGGGGGGCGGGGGCCCGCCGGGGGGCTGAGAACCACAGGAGCGGGCCCCCGCGGGGGGGCGGGTGTAA
>NZ_JBHYHC010000067.1:0-29407 GCF_042738955.1 Umezawaea sp. NPDC059074 | reverse complement strand
TGTCGCCGTCCCCGACGTGGTCGGTGACGGCGTCCTCGTGTGGCTCCGCTGACGGTCAGGCGTCCTGGCCGACCACGGTGAGCGGGAAGGACTCCCAGCGGTCGAGCTCGGCCAGTCGGGAACGCAGCGACGTGCGGATGTTGTCCACGGCGTCCGCGCCGATCGCCAGGCGCAGCGGCGGGTCCTCCAGAGCGACGACGGCCAGGACGACCTCCGCGACGACACGGGGGTCGCCGAACGCCTGGGCGGGCAGCGAGGCGAAGTGGTCGAGGGACTTGCCGACGGACTGGGCGTAGACGTCGTTCGACGGCACGACGTGCATGTTGTGGGTGAACCCGGTGGCGAACAGGCCCGGCTCGACGATGGTGACCTTGACGCCGGTGGGGGCCAGTTCCTGGGCCAGGCCCTCGCTGATCAGCTCCACGGCGCTCTTGGACGCCGAGTACACGCCCGAGGCGGGCCAGGAGAACTGGCCGTTGAGCGAGGAGACCTGGACGATCCGGCCGCGGGCCGCCCGCAGCGCGGGCAGGGTGGCGCGCAGGACGGTGAGGTTCGCGAGCACGTTGGTGTCGAAGACCGCGCGGGCCTGGGCGGCGTCGATCTGCTCGACCGACCCGAACAGCCCGTAACCGGCGTTGTTCACCACGACGTCCAGGCCGCCGCCCGCCGCGGTGACGGCGGCGGTCAGGGCCTCCTGCGCGTGCGGCGCGGTGACGTCCAGCTCGACGGCGGTGACCCGGCCGAGGCGGGCGAGTTCGGCGAGCTGGTCGGGACGGCGGCCCACCGCGATCACGTGGTGGCCCGCGGCCAGCGCGCGCTCGGCGATGAGACGGCCGAAGCCGGAGGTCGCTCCGGTGATGAGCCAAGGGGAAGACATGTCCGGACTCCCTGTCCACGGGGCGGGACCCGTGGTCCCGCGCTGCCTCCAACCAACCGCTCGGAGCCGGCCACGGCGACGGGTTGTCCGGCCCTCCGCTTCCTGGGACGCGGAGGGCCACCTCCACCCCCGCGCCGAACGTCGTCACGGGTCAGGATGGGGGTGTGCAGCGCAACGAGGTACTCGCCGACTTCCTCCGGACCCGGCGTGCGGGGATCGACCCGGACCGCTTGGGCCTGCGCGACGCGGCTCCGCGCCGAGTGCCCGGTCTGCGCCGTGAGGAGTTGGCCGCGTTGGCGGGCGTGAGCGTCGACTACTACACGCGCCTGGAGCAGGGCAGGCCCATCACGCCGTCGTCGTCGGTGCTGGACGCCCTCGCCGACGCCCTGGAGCTGGACGCGGCCGAGCGCAGCTACCTGCACACCGTCGCCGGGCCCTCGACCCGTGCGCGCACGACGCCGCGCACCGTCCAGAAGGTGCGCCCCGGCATCCGCGCCCTCGTCGCCCGCCTCGGGGACACCCCGGCCGTCGTCCTGGGGCGGCGCACGGACGTCCTCGCCATCAACCCGATCGCCCGTGCCCTGCTCGCCGACTTCCCGGCGATGTCCGCGCGCGACCGCAACGCCACGCGCTGGGTGTTCCTCGACGAGACCGCCCGGTCGCTGTTCCTGGAGGGCTGGGAGAAGGTGGCGTCGATGTTCGTCGGGATGCTGCGGATGGACGCCGCCCGCTACCCCGACGACACCCGCACGGCCGAGCTCGTCGGCGAGCTGTCGATGAAGAGCGACCCGTTCCGCCGGTGGTGGGCCGGGCAGAAGGTCGTCCAGGCGGGGCACGACGTCAAGGTCCTCCACCACCCCGTCGTCGGCCTCCTGACGCTGCACACGGAGGCGCTGGCGTTCCCCGGCGACCCGGACCAGACCCTGTTCACGTTCCTCGCCGATCCCGGCTCGCCCACCGACGAGGCGCTGACGGTGCTGTCCTCGTGGATGGCCCGCGGGCTCAGGTGATCGCCGCCCGCGCCACCGAGCACGACCGTTCCCCGGCCCCGCTCCACGTCCCCGCCGACCCCCGCACCGCGTGGTCGAGGCCACCGGTGGCGGTGGTGAGCAGGACGTGCAGCTCACCGCCCACCCCGGCGGCGGCCAGGTCGGTGACGTGGCGGGGAGCGCTCGCCAGGTCGTCGGCGCGTTCCCAGCCGCGGTCGGCGCGGTGGACCAGGTGGCGCACCCGGTCGACGGTGTGGGCCAGGACGTGCAGCGCGCCCGCGACCCCCGCCGCGGCGATGCGGCCGCGCTGCGCGGCCACGTCGTGGAACGCCCGCCAGGTGCCGTCGGCCCACCGGATCGCGTGGTGCAGCCTTCCGCGGTTGGTGGTGGCCAGCACGTGCAGGTCGCGGCCCACGGTCGTGACCGCCAGGTCGGTGACGAAACCGGGGTCGCCGGTGAGGCCCTTCAGGTAGTCGAACGGCGTCCACGACCCGTCGGCCCGCCGCCGGGTGAGGAACAGCCCGCCGGTGGCGGTCCGCACCAGCAGCCGCAGGGTGCCGTCGACGGCGGTCGCGGCCACGTCGGCGACGTGCCCCGGATTGCCCGCGTGGGACTTCACGTCGCCGAAGCGGACCCACACACCGCTCGCGCGCCGCACGGCGTGCACGAGGCCGCCCGAGCGCGTCACGGCCGCGGTGTGCAGGTCCCCGTCGACGACAGCGGCGCAGGTCGCGGTGAGCGGCCCCCGATCACCCGCCTTGACGGGGTCGAAGTCCGCCCACGAGCCCGCGGCGTGCAGCAGCCCGCCACCCCTCGTGACCGCGACCAGGTGGGGCGCCGTGTCCGTGCCGAGCATCCATCCGCCTTCCGGAGATCGAGTGATCACCGAGGTGGCGTGACACACCCGTTCCACGGTGTTCCACCGATAGGAGCGGCTTATGGGTCGTTCCGCCGCTCGCGGAGCAGGCGGTCGAGCCTGGCGGCGGTGTCGGTGCCCGCGACGGGGTTGAGCAGGCTGATGGTCACGTCGTGCCTGCCGGGCACCCGCAGTCGGGTCGTCTCGAACTCCAACGTGCCGACCACCGGGTGGTCGAGCCGGTTGGCGATCTGGCCGCCCGCCATCACCCTGGTGCGGGACCAGAGCTCGGCGAACTCGGGGCTCGCCGTCGCGATGTCCTCGACCACGGCGCGGTAGCCGTCGTCGTGCGGCCGTTCCGCCGTCGCGGCCCGGAACTGCGCCACGAGGTCCTCGGCGTTCCGCCGCCACCCGTCCCCGCGGGTCCGGTAGAGCGGGTCGGTGAAGTACATCCTCAGGCAGTTGACGTCCACGCCCTCGGGGCCGAACACCAGCCGGGCGGGCTCGTTGTGCCCGACCACGTTCCAATAGGCGTCCATGATGACCGCCGGTGACGGCGACCAGGCATCGACGAGCCGTTGCAGGCCCGCGCGCAGGGCGGGGTCCGAGGGGGAACCGGGTTGCGGCGGGTTGAGGTCCGCGAGCACGTACAGGTGCCGCCGTTCGGCGTCGTCGAGCCGGAGGACCCTCGCGATCGCGTCGAGCACCTGCGGCGACACGGTGATGGTCCGCCCCTGTTCGAGCCACTGGTACCAGGACGGGCCGACCCCGGCCAGCACCGCGACCTCCTCGCGCCGCAACCCGGCCGTCCGACGGCGAGGACCCCCGTCCGGCAGCCCGACCTGCGCGGGCGTCACCGCCGCCCGTCGCTCGACCAGGAACTCCCGCAACTCCCGACGGCGTCCCGCCGACCCTGGTGCTCCCACCACCAGGACAACCGGTGGCTCCCCACGCGCATTCCGGCGCTCGCACAGTGGTGTCGACGGGTTGGTCGAGCGAGTGGAAGACGAGGACATGGACGCATCAGCATCTTTCGAGGGCCGAGTGGTGGTCGTGACCGGCGCGGGGTCCGGGATCGGTCGAGCGGCCGCGCTCGCGTTCGCGCGGGCCGGGGCGGACGTCCTCGGCGTCGGGCGGCGGCGGGACGCCCTCGACGAGACCGCGGCCGGGGATCCGCGCATCGCCGTGGAGACGGCCGACCTGGTCACGGCGGGCGCGCCCGCGCGGGTGGTCGCCGCGGCGGTCGAGCGCTGGGGGAAGATCGACGTGCTGGTGAACAACGCGGGCGCGATCAGGCCGATGTCGTTGGAGGACACGACCGCCGAGGCCGTCGACGCCCTGTTCGCCGTCAACGTGACCGCGCCCAGCGCGCTCGCCGCCGCGGCGCTGCCCCACCTGCGCGAGACGCGCGGGGCGATCGTCAACGTCTCCAGCACGTACGGCCACCGCCCCCTGGCCGGAGCCGCGCACTACGCGGCGACCAAGGGCGCCATCGAGCAGCTCACCCGCAGCTGGGCGCTGGAACTGGCGCCCGACCACGTCCGGGTCAACGCCCTGGCCCCCGGCGCGCTCCGCACCGGCCTCCTGTCCGCCAACGGGGTCGCGGACGAGGTCGTCGACGCGATGCTCGACCACGAGCTGTCGCGGACGCCGTTGGGCAGGCTCGGCGAGGTCTCCGAGATCGCGGACTGGCTGCTGCGCGTCGCCGCCGCGCCCTGGCTCACCGGCCAGGTCGTGACGGTCGACGGCGGGCTCTCCCTGCACTGACCGGCCGCCCGCACCGACGGTCGTCGTCGGCGCGGGCCACGCCTGGGGTCGGGACGCTCCGCGGTCGCGGGCACGCCCGTCGTCAGGGCCGCCGCGGCGAGGAGCAGCGAGGCGATGACCGCCCTTGAGCCGAACGTGGTTCCCCCTGGGAAGTCGTGATCTTCACGACCGCCGTGCTCGCACGGGTCAGCGTTCCAGCAGGCGCGATTGGGCCTCGTTGTGGGTGTTCCCGGCGGCCGGGGGGAGGGCCGTGAGGGTGGTGAGGTGGTCCTCGGTGAGGGTGATGGCGTCGGCGGCGGTGTTCTCCTCGACACGCGCCACGCGCTTGGTGCCGGGGATGGGGGCGATGTCGTCGCCCTGGGCCAGCAACCAGGCCAGGGCGACCTGGGCCGGGGTGGCGTCGATCCGCGCCGCGATGGCGGCGACCTCGTCGGCCAACCGGAGGTTGTGCCGGAAGTTCTCCTCGGTGAACCGGGGGTTGTCGGCGCGGAAGTCGTTCGCGGCGAACTGGTCGGTGGAGCGGACCGTGCCGGTCAGCACACCGCGGCCCAGCGGGGAGAACGGCACGAAACCGATGCGCAGCTCGCGCAGCACCGGCAGCACGCGGGCCTCCGGGTCGCGGGTGAACAGCGAGTACTCCGACTGCACGGCGGTGATCGGGTGGACGGCGTCGGCGCGGCGGATGGTGTCGGGGCCGGCCTCGGACAGGCCGATGTGCCGGATCTTGCCCTCCGCGACCAGCTCGGCCAGCGCGCCGACGGTGTCCTCGATCGGCGTGCCGGGGTCGACGCGGTGCTGGTAGTAGAGGTCGATGCGGTCGGTGCCCAGGCGGGTGAGGGAGCCCTCGACGGCGATCCGGATGTTGGCCGGGCCGCTGTCCGCGCCCCCGTCCCGGCCGGTGTGCGAGATCAGGCCGAACTTGGTCGCCAGCACGACCTCGTCCCGACGGCCCTTCAACGCGCGTCCGACGAGCTCCTCGTTGGTGTACGGGCCGTAGACCTCGGCGGTGTCGACGAGCGTGACACCGAGGTCCAGCGCGCGGTGGATGGTGCGGATGGACTCGGCGTCGTCGCTGCCCGCCCCGGTGTAGCCGTGGGACATGCCCATCGCGCCCAGGCCGACACAGGCCACGTCCAGGTCGCGCAACGAGATGTGCTTCATCGTTCGGTTTCTCCTTCGTGGACGGTCGTGGTGCGGGTGGTCAGGGGCGGATGAGGACCTTGAGGGCCTCGCGGTCGTTCATCGCCCGGTAGCCGTCGGCGACGTCCTCCAGTCCGACGGTGCGGTCGAAGACGCGGCCGGGGCGGATCGAGCCGTCGAGGACGTGCGGCATCAGCTCCTCGATGTAGGCGCGCGCCGGCGCGACACCGCCGGTGAGGGTGATGTTGCGCAGGAAGTCGCGGAACCCGAAGGGGACGTCGGTGAACTGGGGAGCGCCGACCCGGCTGATCGTGCCGCCGTCGCGGACGACGCCGAAGCCCTGCACGACGGACTCCTTCAGGCCGACGCATTCGAGGACCCGATGCGTTCCCTGCCCGCCGGTCAGCTCCCGCACGCGGGCGACGCCCTCCTCGCCCCGCTCGGCCACGACGTCGGTGGCGCCGAAGTCACGACCGAGGTCGGTGCGGGTCCGGTGCCGTCCCATGAGGACGATCCGCTCGGCGCCCAGCAACCGGGCGGAGATCACGGCGCTCAACCCCACCGCGCCGTCGCCGATGACGGTGACGCTGTCGCCCTTCCCGACGCCCGCGGTGCGGGCCGCGTGGTAGCCGGTGCACAGCACGTCGGAGAGGGTGAGCAGGTCCGGCAGCAGCGCGGACTCCTCGCCGACCGGGAGCTTGACCAGCGTTCCGTCGGCGTACGGGACGCGCGCGGCTTGGCCTTGGCCGCCGTCGACACCCCTCACCCCCCACTGTCCACCGTGGACGCAGGACGTCTGCAAGCCTTCGAGGCAGTACTCGCAAGTGTTGTCGGAGTAGGTGAACGGCGCGACCACCACGTCGCCCGCCTTCAGGGTGCGCACCTCGGACCCGGTCTCCTCGACCACGCCGAGGAACTCGTGCCCCATGTGGCGGGGCGTGTCGGTGGGCGGCAACGACTTGTAGGGCCAGAGGTCGCTGCCGCAGACGCACGACAGCAGGACGCGCACGACGGCGTCGGTCGGCTGGTGGATCGTCGGGTCGGCGACGTCCTCGACGCGCACGTCGCCTGCCGCGTACATCAGGGTTGCTCGCACGAGCGGGTCCTCCTCGGAAGACGGGGATGGTCGTCGGCCCGCCACTCGGGCAACGGCGGTGCCGACGACGTGGTCAGGGGTTCTGCGCGAGGTCGCGGGTGGCCGCCCAGCTCGCGAGCACCTTGAGGCCGTCGGCGGTCGGGGTGCCGGGGGCCGCGGTGTAGACGTTGAGGGTCAGGCCGGGCTCGGAGGGCAGTTCCATCGACTCGAAGTCCAGGTCGAGCCGTCCGACGACCGGGTGGTTCAGCCGCTTCCGGCCGCTGCGGTGGTACCGCACGTCGTGCGAGGCCCAGCGGGTGCGGAAGACCTCGCTCCGGGTGGACAGCTCGCCGACGAGTTCGATCAGCCTGCGGTCGTGCGAGGCACAGCCCGCTTCGAGGCGGAGCATCGCGGCGGCGTCGTCGGCGACGCGGTCCCAGTCCACGAAGAACTCCTTCGCGGCCGGGTCGAGGTAGAGGAACCGGGTCGTGTTGGCGGGCCGGACGGGGTCGGCGAGGACGGGGGAGTAGAGGGCGCTGCCGAGCTGGTTCACGGCCACGAGGTCGTGGCGACCGTTGCGCACCCAGGCCGGGGCGTCGGTGATCGCGTCGAGCACCTGCTGGACGACCGGCCGCACCGCCGTGGGCGGGGTCGAGCGGCGGCGAGGTCCGGGACCCGCGGCGCGGGCGAGCGCGAACAGGTGCTCTCGCTCGGCCTCGTCCAACCGCAGCGCCCGGCCCACGGCGTCCAGCACGCCCTCCGAAGCCCCGGCCAGGTGACCGCGTTCCATGCGCACGTAGTAGTCGACGGACACCCCGGCGAGCAGCGCCACCTCTTCGCGACGCAGGCCCTTCACCCGCCGCTTGCCGCCGTAGGCGGGCAGTCCCGCCTGCTCCGGGGTGACGCGCGCCCGCCGCGAGCTGAGGAACTCGCGGACCTCGGCGCGCGGATCGGGGTGGCCCATGAACCCCACAGTAGGCCGGGTGCCAGGGGCGAGGGAGGTACCACCATTACCCCTGAACGGGTGGTGTCAGGCCGTGGTGGAGATCAGGCCCGTTCGGTAGGCGAGCACCACCGCCTGCACGCGGTCCCGCAGGTCGAGCTTGGTGAGGATGCGGGACACGTACGTCTTCACCGTCTCCGAGGACAAGACCAGTTCGCCTGCTATCTCGGCGTTGGACAGGCCCGCGGCCAGGTGTTCGAGGACTTCCAGCTCGCGGTCGGTCAAGGCCTGCACGACCAGGTCGCGGGCCGAGTGACAGGCGTCCGCGGGGCGCAGGCGTTCGGCGTGGTGGCCGATGAGGGTTCGGGTGACGGCGGGGGCCAGGAGGGACTCGCCGCGGGCGATCGTGCGGACGCCGTCGACCAGTTGTGCCGGGGGCGAGTCCTTGAGGAGGAAGCCGCTGGCGCCCGCGCGCAGCGCCTCGTACACGTACTCGTCGACGTTGAAGGTGGTGACGATCAGGATCTTCGCCGGGGTCTGGACGCCGGGACCGGCGAGCAGCCTCGTGGCCTCGATGCCGTCGAGGACGGGCATCCGGATGTCCATCACGACCACGTCGGGGCGGGAACGTCGAGCCAACTCGACCGCCTCCCGGCCGTTCGCCGCCTCGCCCACGACCGCGATGTCGGGCTGCGCGGAGAAGATCGTGACGTACCCGGTGCGCACCAGCTCCTGGTCCTCGCAGATCAGCACCCGGATCGGGCCGGTCACGGGGCTCCTCCCGAGGGGATCCGGGCCTGGACGCGGAAGCCGCCGTCCGGTCCCGCGCCGACCACGAGGTCGCCGTCGAGCTTCCGCACCCGGTCCCGCAGCCCGTCCAGCCCCCGACCACCCGAGGGCGTCACCGGCGGGGTGGCGTCCGAAACCGGCCCGGCGGTGGTCACCTCGACCTCGACGTGCTCGTCGCCGTGCCGGACCAGGACGGTTGTCGGTCGGCCGGTCGCGTGCTTCAGCGCGTTGGTGAGCGACTCCTGCACCACGCGGTACGCCGTCAGTTCGACGGCCGCGGACTCGGCCCGCCGCTCGCCCAGTTCGTTCCACTCCACGGGTTGGCCCGCCTTCCGGGCCCGCTCGACCAGGTCCTCCACCGTCCCCTCGCTCGTGGGCCGGTCGCCGGTCGCCTCCAGCATCCCCAGCAGGGTCCGCAACTCGGTGAGGGCGCGGCGGCCGGTGTCGCTGATGGCGGACATCCCGTCCCTGGCCCGGTCCGGCGCGGTGTCGAGGAGGAACTGGCCCGCGTCGGCCTGGACCACCATCGCGGTCACGTGGTGCGTCACCACGTCGTGCAGGTCGCGGGCGATCCGGGCGCGCTCGGCGGACCTGGCCAGCTCGGCGGCCATCCGCTCGCGCTCGGCGTCCGCCGCGCGCCACCGGCGCACGGCCGTCCCGCACGACCAGATCACCGCCATGATCAGGCCGAAGGCGAGGAAGTCCGGAAACCCCTGCGGTGACCCGAGTTCGTGCAGCACGACCGCGAGCACGACGTACCCCGCGGTCATCGCCGACGGCACGCCCCACCGCCGCGGGGGCAGGTGCGCGCCTGCGGCGTACAGCGACAGCAGGAAGCCCACCTTGGCGAACGTGTCCGGGTAGCCCAGCGCCTGGCCGACCGCGAACGCCCCGCCGATCACCAGGACGCACACGTCGGGCCGACGGCTCCGCACCGCCAGCGGGAGGCACATCGCCAGCGTCAGCACCAGCGAGACGACCGCGGCGAGCGGGCCCGCGTGCTCACCGGGGAGGTCGCCGATCTCCGGGCCGATGTGCGACACCGTGGGGGTGCACGCCAGCACCAGGACGAGCGTCGCCAGGGCCGCGTCCTTGACCGGTGTCGGCAGGTCGGGCCACCGAGCCGCTGCCGCGCGGAGGGAAGCCGGGGCGAACACCGGGCGAGTCTAGCGACGGGCGTCACACAGGAACACCGGGCCGTCTCGTTGGGCGGTGGTCGCCTGGTGGGAAGCGGTTTCCGGTTGGGCGAGTCCGGGTCCGTCACCCGTGCGAGCTACCGCAAGTGTCCGCTCCAGTGGGATTTCCGGAACCGGGCTCCTCCCTAGCCTTGGTCGGGCGTAGTCGGTCCCCGCCAGCAGTCGAGGAAGTCGGAGTCATGGAACCCAGTGTTTTCCCGGACGACAGCCGCTCACCCGTCGAGTTGTCCGAGGGCAGGCGCAAGCTGCGCCGGTTCCGGTTCCCGGTGCTGTTCGTGTCGCTGTTCGCGGTGATGCTGGCGGTCGTCGGGATCGACACCCTCGTCGCGCCGCTTCCCCTGCTGGCACTGCCGATCGGGCTCGGGCTGGCCGCGGTCGGCGTGCTCGTCTACCAGCGGTCGAGCCGGTTCGTCGAGGTGCGGGACAGCCTGCCCGAGCTGGCGGTCGAGGACCGGTGGTCGGGGCTGGGCAGGGGAACGCTGCTCGGGTTCGCGCTGTTCTGCGCCGTGGTCCTGGTGGTGCTGGTGTTCGGCGGGATCGACGACCTGTCCTGGAACTCGTTCCCCGGTTTCCTCGGCCTGATCGGGATGATGTCGAGCGTCGCGGTCATGGAGGAGCTGCTGTTCCGCGGGGTGCTGTTCCGCATCCTGGAGGAACGGGCCGGGACCGTGATCGCCCTGGTCGTCTCGTCGCTCCTGTTCGGCGCGACGCACCTCGTCAACGTCAACGCCACGCTGTGGGGCGCGCTGGCGATCGGCCTCACCGGCGGTGCCATGCTGGCGTCGGCCTACACCGCGACCCGGTCGCTGTGGTTCCCGATCGGCCTGCACTTCGCCTGGAACTTCACCCACGCCGGGGTGTTCGGGATCGCGGTCTCCGGCTCGAACGACGTGCCCAACGGCCTGTTCCGGACCACCCTGTCCGGTCCGTCGGTGCTGACCGGCGGCACGTTCGGCCCGGAGGCCAGCCTGGTGGCCCTGCTGGTCTGCCTGGTGCCGACGACCATCCTGCTGCGCAAGGCTTCCCGCGCCGGCCGGATCCTTCCCCGGCCGCGCCGCGCCTGAGCTCAGGGCTTGCCCTTCTTGACCTGGCCGGGGGGACCGGGGTGGTCCTCCTTGCCGGGCCCGTGCTGGTGGTCCTCCGCGGGCGGCGGAGGTGAGCCTGCTCCGGGGCCCGCGGGCTCCTGGGCTTGGGCGGGCGCCGCACCGGCGGCCTGCTCCACCACGGCGGAACCCGTGTCGGGCAGGACCGCGAGCTGCGCCGCGGTCTCCGACGACTGTGTGGTCGTCTCGACGGCGGACGACGTCGCCGCCGCCGGGGTCGCCGCCGCGGACGTCGCGGCGGCCGGGGTCGCGACGGCGGGGGAGTCGGTCAAGGTCGGCGCGGCGCCCGACGTGAGCGCCCAGCTGACGCCGATGGCCCCCAGCAGTCCCGCCGCGGCGGCCACGAGCGCGGTCCGGCGGGGCGGCGACCCGCGCAGCGGCCTGGCGACCGGCACGGTCGGGTGTCCGGTGCGCAGCACGTCCGCGCACAGGCGAGCGGTGGGGCGTTTCTCGGGCGACTGCGCCGTCATCAGCGTCAGCAGTCGCGCCAGGTCGGCGGGCAGGTCGGTCGGGACCACCGGCGACCGGTGCAGCCGGGACACGATCGCCTCGACGTCGCTGCCGGTGTACTCGCACCGGCCGGTCAGGCACTCCAGCAGGACCAGCCCCAGCGCGTACACGTCGGCGGCGGGGTGGACCTCGGCCCCGCGCACCTGCTCCGGCGCGAGGTAGGCGGCCGTGCCGACGATCAGGCCCGTGCGGGTGAGCCGGGTGCTCCCGATCGAGTGGGCCAGCCCGAAGTCCGCGAGGTAGGGGGCGCCCGCGTCGTCCAGCAGGATGTTGGACGGTTTCACGTCGCGGTGCACCACGCCCTGGTCGTGCACGTGGGCCAGCGCCTCGGCGACCGCGGCCCCCAGCAAGCGGACCTCGTCGACCGGCATCGGACCGTCGGCCATGCGGGTGCGCAACGTGCACCCGTCGACCAGCCGCAGCACGACGAACGGCGTGGTCCCGGTCGTGCCCGCGTCGTACACGGACACCAGACCAGGATGCGCCAGACCGGCCAGGACGCGGACCTCGTTGTCGAACCGGCGGGTGTTGTCGAGGTCGCGGCTGCCGGTGAACAGCTTGACCGCCACGGACCGCCGCAACCGGGTGTCCCAGGCGCGGTAGACCTCGGCCATGCCGCCGATCCCGATCACCTCGGCCAGTTCGTAGCGGTCGGCGAGCAGGTCGTCGTGCACCGGTGATGGGGCCAACGCGCCTCTCCTCGCTACTCGGAACACAGCCGGGTTGCCCCGCCGACGGGAACCGCAAACGCCGTTCGACGCGCGCCGATGAGTTTCCCCCGGCGTGCCGGTCTGCCCACGGAGGACCGGATCACGGAAGGCTGGCGCCATGCGGAAACTGACCTACGGCATGAACCTGACCCTGGACGGCTACACGGCCACGCCGGGAGCGACGGGCGTGAACGACGACCTCGGCTGGGGCGTGCCGAGCGACGAGCTGTTCCAGTGGTGGCTCGACCGGGAGCTGGAGGTCGAGCTGTCGCTGTACGGGCGCGGGGTGTGGGAGGGGATGAGCTCCCACTGGCCGACCGCCGACCAGCACCCGGACGCCACGCCCGCGCAGGTCGAGTACGCGCGGAACTGGCGGGACACGCCGAAGGTGGTGTTCTCCTCGACGGTCCGCGAGGTCGACTGGAACACCCGACTGGTCACCGGCGACGCGATCGCCGAGATCACCCGGCTCAAGGCCGAGGACGGCGGTCCGATGGCCGTCAGCGGCGCGACGCTCGCCAAGGCGGCCGTGCGGGCCGGACTGGTCGACGAGTACCAGCTGGTCACCCACCCGGTGCTGGGCGGAGCGGGCACGCCGTTCTTCGCCGCGCTGGACGGCCGGGTGGACCTGCGCCTGGTGGAGACGCGGACGTTCTCCGGCGGTGTGGTCCTGACCAGGTACGAGACCAAGCGCTAGTCCTGGACCTTGCCCCCGGTGACGCGGGACAGCGCCAGCGCGATCAGGATGATCGCCCCGTTGAGCGCGCCGATCCACTGGGCGGGGACGCCGGCGAGGGTGAGCACGTTCTGGATCAGGTACAGCAGGAGGATGCCGGTGAAGGCGCCGAACACGGTGCCCTTGCCGCCGTTCAGGCTGATGCCGCCGATGACGGCCGCGGCGAACACGGTGAAGATGTAGCCGTCGCCCTGCGCGGAGGCCACCGACGCCAGCCGTCCGGAGAGCAGCAGACCGGCGAGGGCGGCGAGCAGGCTCGCGGTGACGATCACGATCCACAGCACCCGGTCGGTGCGGATGCCCGCCGCCTTCGCCGCGTCCACGTTGCCGCCGATCGCGTACAGGGACCGGCCGAAGCTGGTGAACCCGAGCACCACGATCCCCGCGGCGAACAGGAGCAGGCACACCCACACCGACGCGGGCACGCCGAGCCACTGCGTGGTGCCGAGGTAGAGCATCGACTCCGGCAGCCGGAAGAACGTCTGGCCGCCGGAGATCCCGGTCAGGACGCCGCGGAGCACGATCAGCATCCCGAGCGTGACGATGAAGCCGTTGAGGCCGAAGCGGATGATGAACAGCGCGTTCACCACCCCGACGAGCACGCCGACCGCCAGCGTGACCGGCACCGACCAGCCGCCCGGCAGCAGGCCGAGCCCGTGGCCCGCGCCGACGGGCACGGTGAGCCAGGCCGCGACGCCGGGCGCGAGGCCGACGGTGGACTCCAGCGAGAGGTCCATCTTCTTCACGACCAGCACGAGCGTCTGCGCCAGGACCAGGATCGCGATCTCGGACATGGTCTGGAGGACGTTGAGCAGGTTGTCGCCGCGCAGGAAGACCGGGCTGACCAGCTGGCCGACGACCGCGATCACGATGATCGCGGGGATGAGCGCCAGGTCGCGCAGCCGGGCGACGGCGAGCCGCCTGCCGCTCCCTGTGGCGCTCGGGCTGCCCGTGGCGGGCGCGGTCCTGGTCTCAACCATCGAGGTCGACTCCTTCCATGGCGGCCACGAGCTGGTGGTCGTGCCAGCCGCGGGGGATCTCGGCGACCACGCGGCCCTGGAACACCACGAGGACCCGGTCGCACAGGCGCAGGTCGTCGAGCTCGTCGGAGGCGACGAGCACCCCGGAGCCGGACTCGGCGACCTCCTCGACCTTGCCGAGGAGGAATTCCTTGGACCGCACGTCGACGCCCGCGGTCGGGTTGATCAGCACCAGCAGCCGGGGGTCGTTCGCCAGCGCGCGGGCCATCACGACCTTCTGCTGGTTGCCGCCGGACAGCCCGGACACCGGCAGGTCCGGCCCCGGCGTCTTGATCGCGAGCTTCTCGATCATGGACCGGGCGAACGCGTCGCGGCGGCGGCCGTCGATGAACCCCGCCCGGCCGAGCCGGTCCGGGATGGTCAGCGTCCCGTTGTCCGCGATGGACAGCCGAGCCACGTAGCCCTGCTGGTGCCGGTCCTGCGGCACGAAGCCGACGCCCGCCCGCAGCGCGTCCGGCACGCTGCCCGGCCGGGGCCGGGAGCCGCCGACCTCGACCGTGCCGCCGGTGGCGGCGCGCAGGCCCGCCACGGTCTCCGCGACCTCGACGCGGCCGCTGTTCGCCGCGCCCGCGAGCCCGACGACCTCACCCGCGCGGACCTGGAACGACACGTCGTCGTACGAGCCCGCCAGCGACGCGCCGGACACCTCCAGCACGGTCGGGGCGTCCGCCGCCGGACCGCGCCGCGTCACGCCGACCTCGGCCGCCGCCTCGCCCGTCATGGCCGCGATCAGCTCCGCGCGCGGCAGCTCGTCGACCGCGGCGGTCAGCACGTGCCGGGCGTCGCGGAACACCGTGACGGTGTCGCAGATCTCGTAGACCTCCTGGAGGTGGTGGCTGATGAACAGGAACGTGACGCCCTGCCGCTGGAGGTCCTCGATCCGGGTGAACAGCCGGGCGATGGCGGCGCCGTCGAGCTGGGCGGTCGGCTCGTCCAGGATGATGAAGCGCGCCCCGAAGGACAGCGCCCTGGCGATCTCCACGAACTGTCGCCGCTCGACGTCGAGGTCGCCCGCGAGGACGCGCACGTCCACGTCGACCGCCCAGGTGTCCAGCAGGTCCCGCGCCTTGCGGCGGAGCGTCCGCCAGCTGATCAGCCCGCCCCGGCCCCGGTCGTGCCGGTTGAGGAACAGGTTCTCGGCGACCGTCAGCTCGGGGATGATCGTGGACTTCTGGTAGACGCACGCCACCCGCCGCCGCCACGCGTCCCGGTCGGCCAGGCGGGGAGCGGGCTCGCCGCCGAAGGTGATCTCGCCTGCGTCCGCCGCCTGGAGTCCGGTGAGGATGGACACCAGCGTCGACTTGCCCGCCCCGTTGCGCCCCACCAGCGCGTGGGTCCGCCCGCGGTCGATCCTGATTGCGGCTTCGTGCAGGGCCACCGTCGACCCGAACCGCTTCGTCACCCCCGTCGCCTCGACGACGGGCGGGTCCGCAACCATGCCGCTGGCCTCCCGACCGCTAGAGCTTGTTGCCCCACAGGGACTTGTCGTCGTTCTTGACGCTGGCGACGCCGTCGTAGGTGCCGCCGTCCGAGGTGACCAGCGGGGCCGAGAGCTGGTCTTCGAGCAGGCCGTCGCGGACCTGGACGATCGTGCTGTCGTGGTCGGTCTTGCCGGGGCTGAACGTCTTCCCGTCGATCGCCGCCTTGAGGTACTGGAGGGCGTACTTGGCGTAGAGGTCGGCGGGCTGGGAGACGGTGGCGTCGACGTGGCCGTCGGCGATGTTCTTCAGCTCCTCGGGGATGCCGTCGTTGGACACGACGAACACGTGCTTCGGGTCCTGCGGTCCGACCAGCAGGTCCTTCTGCTTGAGCACCTGGAGGGTTCCGGCGAGGGCGAAGCTGGACTGCATGTAGACGCCCTTGATCTCCGGGTGGGCGGTCAGGTCGGTCTGGAGCTTCTGCGCGGCGACGGCCCCGTCCCAGTTCGTCGCCTCCCCGTAGACGGTGATGCCGGGGTAGTTGGACTTCATGCACTCGTTGAACGCCTCGGTGCGGTCGCGGCCGTTGATCGAGGCGAGGTCGCCCTGGAGCATCACGACCGCGCCCTTGCCCGCGAGCTTCGCGCCGAGGAACCGGCAGGCCTTCTCGCCGTACGCCCGGTTGTCCGCCCGCACCACCATGAAGACGGTCCCGCTGTCGGGCCGGGTGTCCACCGTGACCACCGGGATCTTCTTGGCCGCCAACTGGTCCAGGGTCGGCGCGATCGCCGCGGTGTCCTGCGGGGCCATCGCGACGCCCTTGACGCCCTGGCTGATGAACGTCTGGGCGTTCGCGGTGAGCTTGGCGACGTCGTTCTGCGAGTTCGTGGTCTTCAGGTCGAGGCCGAGCTCCTTCGCGAACTCCGGCGTGTACTTGATGTAGGAGTTCCAGAAGTCGGTGTCGGAGCGCGGGTAGTCGACGCCGACCACCGGCGCGCCGCCGGCCGCCCCCGAGCCGGAGGTGGAGCCGCAGCCGCCGAGCGCCGCGGCGAGGGCGACGACCGTGCCGAAGCCGACGAGGGTCCTGGTCTTCACGGCGATCTCCTTACGGGTGTGCTCACGCGGTGGCCTGCCTGTTCCAGACGGGTCCGTCGGGGAAGCGGTGGGCGGCGATGGAGTCGGGGCGCAGCTCGGCGCTGATGCCGGGCGCCGTGGGCGCGAGGTAGTGGCCGTCGCGGATCCGCACCGGGTCGGTGAAGTGCTCGTGCAGGTGGTCGACGTACTCGACGACCCGGTCCTCGGTGGTGCCGCTGACGGCGACGTAGTCGAACATCGCGAGGTGCTGGACCATCTCGCACAGCCCCACCCCGCCCGCGTGGGGGCAGACCGGGACGCCGAACTTGGCCGCCAGCAACAGGATCGCGACGTTCTCGGTGACGCCCGCGGTGCGGCTGGCGTCGAGCTGCAGGACGTCGATCGCCTCCGCCTGGAGCAGCTGCTTGAACATGACCTGGTTGTGGGTGTGCTCGCCGGTGGCGACCTTCATCGGCGAGAGCGCGCGCCGGATGGCGGCGTGGCCGAGGATGTCGTCCGGCGAGGTGGGCTCCTCGATCCAGTACGGGTCGTACCGCGCCAGCGCGGACATCCGCTCGATCGCCTGCCGCACGCCCCACGCCTGGTTGGCGTCGACGGCGATCCGGATGTCCGGCCCCACCGCCTCGCGGGCCAGCCGCAGCCTGCGCTCGTCGTCCGCGGGGTCGGCGCCGACCTTCAGCTTGATCTGGGTGAACCCGTCGGCGACGGCCTCCCTGGACAGCCGCACGAGCTTCTCGTCGTCGTAGCCGAGCCAGCCGGGGGTGGTGGTGTAGGCGGGATAACCGTGGCGCAGCAGGTGTTCGGTGCGCTCGGCGCGCCCCGGCTCGGCGCGGCGCAGGATGTCCAGCGCCTCGTCGCGGGTGAGGGCGTCCTCCAGGTAGCGGAAGTCCACCAGGTCGACGAGCTGCTCGGGCGACAGCTCCGAGAGCAGCCGCCACACGGGCTCGCCCCGCCTGCGCCCGTAGAGGTCCCACACCGCGTTGACGATCGCGGCGGCGGCCATGTGGATCGCGCCCTTCTCCGGACCGAGCCAGCGCAGCTGGCTGTCGCCGGTCAGCCGCCGCGAGAAGGCGCCGAGGTCGCCCAGGACCTCGTCCACGGACAGGCCGGTCACCAGCGGGGCGAGGGCGCGCACGGCGGCCACCTCGACGTCGTTGCCGCGCCCCACGGTGAACGCGAGCCCGTGGCCCTCCGCGTCGTCGCTCGTGCGGATCGTCACGTAGGCGGCCGAGTAGTCGGGCTCGGGGTTCATCGCGTCGGAGCCGTCGAGGTCCCGCGAGGTGGGGAACCGCACGTCGACCGCGTCGACGGCGGTGATCAGCTCGGTCATCGTCCGCTGCTCCCTCGTGTGAACGGTGTGTCCGTCGGGTAAAAACCAGCGGCGGACATGGGATGGATTTATAGTTCACGTCGAGCTGGGTGTCCATGGTCTGAGGAGAAGTTCCCGTGATAAGCCCAATGTGCCGGTTCGGCGGCCTGACCACCGCGGTGTCGACATCCCATGTCTTCCGGAGAGATGGGATGGATTGCTAGCCTGCCGCGGTGCGCGCGTCCATCCGGGGAAGGCACCGATGTCACTGACCGACAAGGCCATCGACCGCATCAGGGACCTGATCCAGTCGGGGGAGCTGGCCCCCGGCTCCAAGCTGCCGCCCGAGCAGCAGTTGGCCGCCGAGCTGGGGCTGTCCCGCAACCTGATGCGCGAGGCGGTCAAGGCGCTGGTCGTCGCGCGGGTGCTGGAGATCCGCCGCGGCGACGGCACCTACGTGACCAGCCTGGAACCGGAACTGCTGCTGGGCGGCATCTCCTCGGCGGTGGAGCTGCTGCGCGGCGACACCCTGCTCGAGCTGACCGAGGTGCGCAGGCTGTTCGAGCCGGTCGCGACCGGCCTCGCCGCCTCCCGGATCTCCGACGGCGAACTCGCGGAGGTCGAGCGGCACCTGCACGCGATGCGCGCGGCGCGCAACGACGTGGAGCTGCTCAACGTGCACGACGCCGCGTTCCACCGCGCGGTCGTCGCGGCCACCGGCAACGCCACGCTGGCGACCCTGCTGGAGGGCATCTCCAGCCGCACGGTCCGCGCCAGGGTCTGGCGCGGACTGGTCGACGACGAGGCGGCGAGCCGCACCCTCGCCGAGCACGAGGCGATCTTCCACGCCTTGGTCGACCGCGACGCGGCGCTCGCGCACGCCGCCGCCCTCGTGCACATCACCACCACCGAGCGCTGGCTGCGCGAGCACGTGCTCCGCTGACGGTCAGGCGTTGAGGACGGCCTCCTCGTCGACCCCGGCCGGGAGCAGGCGGTGGCCCGCGCGTTCGGGGCGGATGTGGGCGCCGCCGGACATCGGGTGGGGGAGCAGGTGGGCCGACGCGGCGATGGTCTCCTCGTCCACGCGCAGGCCGAGGCCGGGACTGTCGCCGAGCACGAACGCGCCGTCCTCGACGTGGTGGTCGAGCGAGAGCCCCAGCGCGGGCCGGAGGTCCTGCAACTCGCTCACGAGGTGGTTGGGCACCGAGGTCGCGGCGTGCAGCAGGCCGACCGGGGTGGTGCCGATGGGGCTGACGGGCAGGTCGTGGGCGTGCGCGAGGGTGGCGACCCGGAGGAAGTGGGTCACGCCCCAGACCGCGGCCGTCTGGACGACGTCGACCGCCCCGGCGGCGATGAGCGGGCGGTGCTGTTCCAGGCCGCTGAGGTTCTCGCCGGTGGCGACCGAGGCGCGGATGCCGCGGCCGACGGCGGCGTTGCCCTCCACGTCCCAGCGCCGCACCGGCTCCTCGACCCAGGTCAGGTCGAGCGTCCGCTCGAGTTCCGCGACGTGGCGGACGGCCTGCTTGCGCGTCCACGTCTCGTTGGCGTCGAGCATCAGGCTCGGCCGGGCACCGCGCCCGGCCTCGGTGAGGATGTCGCGGACCAGCGTGAGGCGACGCCGGTCCCGGTCGACGTCGAGACCGCCCTTGATCTTCGCCGCCCGCAGGCCGCGGTCGGCGTAGGCGAGGTAGGCCGCGGCGAACTCCTCGTCGTCCAGCCCGATGTCCAGGCCGGAGGCGTAGGCGGGCACCCGGCGGTCGCGACCGCCGAGCAGCCGCCAGAGCGGTTCCCCCGCCGCCTGGGCCTTGATGTCCCACAACGCGGTGTCCAGCGCGCCGATCGTGCCGAACACCGGCCCCGCGTGGCCCGCCTTGAACGTCCGGCGCAGCATCCGGTCGTAGAGGGCGGTCACGGACCGCGGGTCCTCGCCCTCGATGGCGGTGAAGACGCTCTCGATCTCCACGTGGGACCCGAGCCCGACGCCGGTGAGGCCCGCGTCGGTCTCGACGAGGACGATCGGCACCCGGACGCGGCCGTCGGCGTAGACGCCGTTGGCGTCGCCGATCGGTCGGCCCCAGTCCTGGACCGTGGTGAGGATCCGGTACCCGGTGATGCGCATGTCAGCCCTTCGTGGACCCGGCGGTGACCCCGTCGGCGATCTGGCGTTGCAGGAACAGGTAGACGACCAGGACGGGGAGGGCGGCGATCAGCACCCCCGAGGCGAACGTGGGGATGTCGTCGGAGTACTGGCCGCGCAACGACGTGACCCCGACCATGAGCGTGCGGTGCTCGGCGGACGGCATCATCAGCAGCGAGATCAGCACGTCGTTCCAGCAGAACAGGGCGTTGAGCACGCCGACCGACAGCAGCGCGGGCGCGCCGATCGGGAGCATGATCCGCCAGTACACGCCGTAGAGGGTGTTGCCGTCGATGCGCGCGGCGTCGACGATCTCCGACGGCACGGTCGAGTAGTAGCTCGCCAGCAGGAAGATCGTGAACGGCAGGAACTGCGCCACGTACGCCAGCACCAGTCCCGGATAGGTGTCGACGAGCCCGCTGTCCGCCATGATCCGCGCCAGCGGGACCATGATCACCTGGAACGGCACGAACAGCGCGGCCAGCACGCCGAGGAAGAGGGCGGACGAGCCGCGGAACCGCAGCCTGCCGAGCGCGAACCCCGCCATCGACCCGAGCAGCAGCAACAGCGCGACCGAGCACGCCACGACGACCACCGAGTTCACGAAGTACCGGGACATCCCCACGCTCGTCCACGCCTTGACGACGTTGTCCAGGCGCGGCGAGTCGGTGAGCGAGAAGCGGTCGAGGGTGTAGTCGCGCCGGGTCTTCATCGCGACGTTGGCGGTGAACAGCAGTGGGTAGACCGTGGCCAGCGCGAGCGCGGCCATCGGCACCGCCACGACCCACCTGGTCAACCGGGAGCCGGTCATCAGTCCTCCTTGCCCGCGGCGCGGCGGAGGAGGGCGATCTGCGCCAGCCCCACCACGAGCATGATCAGGAACAGGGCGGTCGACGCCGCCGAGGCGAGCGCGGGCCGGTTCATCTGCCCCTGCTGGGTCCAGATGTAGTACTCCGGCAGGTAGGTCGAGCCCTCGGGTCCGCCGCTGGTCATCACGAAGAGCAGGCCGAACATCGACGTGAGCATGCCGATCATCGTGGTGACGAAGACGAACTGGATCGTCCTCGACAGGCCGGGGACGATGACGTGCCGGATGGTCTGCGGCAGGGAGGCACCGTCCACCTTGGCCGCGTCGAGCAGCGACGAGTCGAGGGTGGCGAACCCGGCCAGGAAGACGATGAGCGCCATGCCGAAGGTCGCCCAGACGTGCACGCCGACGACCGCGAAGATCGCCACGTCCGGGTCGCCGAGCCAGTCCACCGGACCGAGGCCCACGCCGCCGAGGAGCGTGTTGAGCGGACCGTCGTAGGACAGCAGCAGGGTGAAGATCGCGCCGACGATCACCGGCGAGAGCACGGCGGGGAAGAAGTAGACGCCGCGGTAGAGCCGGTGCCCCGGCACCCGCAGGTAGATGAACGTGGCGAGGAGGCCGGGGATCGCCACGGCGACCGGGAGCAGCAGCACCAGCAGGCCGACGTTGCCCAGCGCGGTGCGGAAGAGCGGGTCGTCGAACAACGTGAGGTAGTTGTCGAGGCCGACCGCCGTGCCGTCGAGGTCGCCGTCGCCGGTGAAGGAGAAGTTGATCCCGAGCAGCAGCGGCCACAGCCGCAGCACGACGAGGACCAGGACGGCGGGCGCCACCAGTACGAGGGGCGCCAGGCGTTCCGCCCGCGACCCGACGCGGGTGCGCCGGGTCGCGGGCCGGACGCCCGCGGCCACTCCGGTGGGGGACAGGGAGGGTGCCGCCACGTCGGTCAGCCCGCCGTGTCGGAGGCGGCCAACTGCTGCACCACGTCGTCCACGGTCGTCGAGCCGCTGAGCAGCTGCTGGGACAGCCGACCCATCAGTTCGAGGGTCTTCGAGGACAGGGCGACGTGCAGCGCGGGCTTGCCCGCCTTGACCTCGGACACGATCGTCTTGACCGACGGCCCGCCCGCCGACACGTCGATCGAGGTGTCGGACGTGATCGCGCCGCCGTCGAGGTAGAAGGTCTTCAGCGCGTCGGTGGAGGTCAGCGAGCGCACCAGGTCCGCGGCCAGCTTCGGGTCCTTGGTCCACTTCGCGACCGCGTAGCCGATGCCGCCGTCGTAGGGCAGGCTCGGGGTCGCGGCGGGGTTGACCACCGGGGCGGGCATGACGCCGATCTTGTCCGGGGCGATGAAGTCGGCGAAGTCCTTCCAGTGCCCCACGTCCGACATCAGGCCGATGACGTTGGCGGCCTTGGCGGACTGGAAGAGGGCGAACTCGTCGTTGAACATCGCGGTCGAGTTGACGCCGTCGTTGTTGAGGCCGGCGTCGTTGGCCTCCTTCCAGAGTTCGAAGACCCGCTTCACGTTCGCCGAGGTCCAGTTCCGCTTGCCCGCGATCCAGTCGTCGTACTCCTGCGCGGTGAGCGTCGCCGATCCCATGGCGGACAGGAAGAACTGGATGCCGTAGCCCTCCTTGTTGCCCAGTGCCAGGCACTTCGCGCCGGTCTTCTGGGTGATGACCCCGCAGTCCTTCACGAAGTCGGCCCACGTCTTGGCGGGCGAATCCGGGTTCAGTCCGGCTTTCTGGTAGAGGTCCTTGTTGTAGTACAGGGGATGCCCTTGCAGGGTCACCGGCGCCGCGTAGGTCTTCCCGTCCTTGGTGAACGCGTCCCAGCCCGACAGCCGCTTCTTGTCGTCGGCGACGTAGGGGTCCAGCGGGGCGAGCGCGTCGGACCGGTCGCGGATCTGGCCGCCCCCGTTGAAGAGGATGACGTCCGGCCCCTTGCCGGACTGGATCGCCGTCCCGAGCAGGGTGTAGTACTGCTCGAACGGCTGGGCCACGAACTCCACCTCGACACCGGGGTGGTTCTTCGTGAAGTCGGCCTTGGCCTTCTCCACGTAGCCCTTCGCCTTGGCGTCGCCGGACTTCCAGTCCCAGACCACGAGCTTGCCGCTCGCGCCGCCTGCCGGAGATCCCGGACCGGCGGCACTCCCGCAACCCGCGGTCGCCATCACTCCCGCGACCAGGACAGCGGACCACAGTGCGCGCTGCTTCATTGCCGGCTCACTTCCCGAGAGGGTGGTCGGGCGGTGCGACAGCCCGACGAGGTGCGGTGAACATAATTCGTATGACGTATGACGTCAACCGCCTCGGAGCAGTACACTCGCCGGCACGCCCCAGGCGTGGACGGAGGATCGATGAACGCACCAGACCGCGACCTGCTCGCGACCGCCGCCCCGACCTGGGCCCGCAGGCCCGCGAACCTGGCCAGCGCGGTCACCGCCGAGCTCGTGGGGCGCATCGTCCGCGGCGACCACCCCGTCGGGACGTCCCTGCCGCCGGAACCCGCGCTGTGCGAGGCCTTCTCGGTGAGCAGGACGGTCGTCCGCGAGGCGGTGAAGGTGTTGCAGGAGAAGGGGATGGTCCAGGTCCGCCAGGGCACGGGCACGCTGGTCACCCCGGAGGCGATGTGGAACACGCTCGACGAGGTGGTGCTCGGGGCCGTCGTCGCCGCGGACGAGACCGCGGGCGTCCTGGACGACGTCGTGGTCACCCGGCGGCTGCTCGAGGCCGACATGGCGTTCGTCGCCGCCCGGACCGCGGACCGGGAGACCGTGGACGCGCTGCGCGCCCTCGTGGACCTGATGGACAGCCTGGTGGAGGACCCGATCGCCTACCGCGAGCAGGACCGGCTCTTCCACGACCGGATCATGCGCGCGTCCGGCAACCGCATCGCCAGGGGCGTGGTGCGCGCGCTGGAGAGCCAGGTCGGCTCCACCGCCCGGTACACGGGCCGCAGCGACCGGGACCTGTGCGCGGCCTCCAACCTCGGCCACCGCCGCGTCTGCGATCGGATCGCGGCCAGTGACCCGCTCGGCGCCGCCGAGGCGATGTCCACCCACATCACCGAGGCCTGGCTCGTGCGCCGAGGCGGTGCGGGTGGGCCGGACCGCCTGGAGCGCCCCGAACGACCAGGACACCTTCGACCCGAATGAGGAGCGGAATGCGACTGCTGCGAGTGGACGACCCCGGTTCGGCGGCTCCCGCGGCACCGGGTGGGCGGGGGTGAGCGCGGTGCGCCGGATCGACGCCCACCACCACCTGTGGGACCTCGCCGCCCGGCCCCAGGACTGGCTCGCCGGACTGGACCCCATCCACCGCGACTTCGGCGAGCCCGCTCTGCGCGCGGCCACCAGCGCCGCGGGCGTCGACGGCACGGTGCTGGTGCAGGTGCTGCCGGACATGGACGAGACCGTTGAGTTCCTCGCGCTGGCGGGGAAGTCCGACCTGGTCGAGGGGGTCGTGGGGTGGGTCGACCTCACCGCGCCCGACATCGCCGAGCGGCTGGACCGGCTGCGGCACGGGCCCGGTGGCGACCGGCTGGTGGGCGTCCGGCACCTGGTGGAGCCCGAGCCCGACCCGCGGTGGCTGGCGCGCCCGGACGTGCTCGCCGGACTGCGCGCGGTCCGCGACGCCGGGCTCGTCTACGACGTGCTGACCCGGCCGCACCAGTTGCCCTCGGCCGTCGCGGCGGCGCGGGCGGTGCCGGACCTGGTGTTCGTGCTGGACCACCTGTCCAAACCGGACATCGCGGGCCGCGTGCTCGAACCGTGGGCGGCCTGGCTGGACGAGCTGGCCGCGCTGCCCAACGTGGTCGCGAAGGTGTCCGGGCTCGTGACCGAGGCGGGTCCGGTGTGGACGGTGGACGACCTCCGGCCGTTCGTGGACGTGGCGCTGGAGGTGTTCGGCCCGTCCCGGCTGATGGTCGGCACCGACTGGCCGGTGTGCCTGCTCGCCGCGTCCTACGACGAGGTCCTCGACACCGCCTGGCTGCTGACCGACGGTCTCGGCGCCGCCGAGCGCGACCAGGTCTTCGGCGGCACGGCCACCCGCGTCTACGGCTTGGGGGAGCGCTGATGGAGACCGTGCGGCTCGCCTACGGCGAGACGGGGCTCGACCTGCTCGTCGACCCGGCCGTGACCACCGTGGTGACGCCTCGGCACCACCCGGTCACCGCGCCGCCGCGCGAGGTCCTGCGCCGCGCGCTGCGGGAACCTGTTGCGGGGCCGCCGCTGCGGGACCGCGTGAGCCGCGGCCAGACCGTGGCGATCTCCGCCTGCGACATCACCCGGCCACAGCCCCGCGAGCTGATGATCCCGGCGATCCTGGCGGAGCTGGACGGGCTGGTCGACCTCGACGACGTCGTGGTGCTGGTCGCGACCGGCACCCACCGCGGCAACACCGACGCCGAGCTGCGCGCGATGTTCGGCGACGAGGTGGTCGACGCGGTGCGGATCGTCAACCACGACGCCCGCGATCGCGAGAGCCTGACGTGGCTGGGCGAGTTCGGCGCGGGCGTGCCCGTGTGGCTCAACAGCGAGTGGGTCGACGCGGACGTGCGGATCACGACCGGGTTCGTCGAACCGCACTTCTTCGCCGGGTTCTCCGGCGGACCGAAGCTGGTCGCCCCCGGCCTCGCCGCGCTGGAGACGGTGCTCGTGCTGCACGACGCGCGCCGGATCGGGCACCCGCGGGCGACGTGGGGGATCGTCGAGGGCAACCCGGTGCACGACGACGTGCGCGCCATCGCCGAGGCCACCGGCGTGACCTTCGGGTTCGACGTGGTGCTGAACCAGGACAAGGAGGTCGTGGCCGCGTTCGGCGGGGACATCCTCGCGATGCACGCCGCGGCGGTGCGCACGGCCCGTGAGGTCGCCATGCGGCCGGTGCCCCAGCTGTTCGACGTGGTCGTGACGACCAACTCCGGCTACCCGCTCGACCAGAACCTCTACCAGTCGGTGAAGGGCATGTCGGCCGCCTACCGGGTGGCCAAGCCCGGCGGTGTGATCGTCTGCGCGGCCGAGTGCCGCGACGGTTTCCCCGACCACGGGTCCTACCGCGAGGTCCTCGCCTCCGCGGACTCGCCCGCGGCGCTGCTCGCGGAGATCTCCTCGCGGACGGTCACCGTGCCGGACCAGTGGCAGGTGCAGATCCAGGCGCGCATCCAGAACGACTGCCGCGTGGTCGTGCACACCTCGCACCTCAGCGACGCCGAGCTGGCCACCGCGCACCTGCGGCAGACCGCGGACGTGTCCGCCACCGTGGCCGAGGCGCTCGCCACCGCCGGACCGGACGCCCGGCTGTGCGTGCTCCCCGAAGGCCCGCAAACGATCCCGTACGTCGCCTGAGGAGGAGCCGTCATGGTGGGACAGGACGCGGTCGACCTCGGGTTCGCCAGGGTCGACGTCGACCGCGAGGCCCGGCAGGGGCTGCCCGAGGTGGTCTACGGCAGCGGCAAGACGCCGGGCCAGGTCGTCGAGATCGTGCGGACCCTGTTGCGGCACAACGACGGTCCCGTGCTCGTGACGCGCGTGGACGCGAGCGTGGCGACCTCCGTGCTGCGGGCCGTTCCGTCCGGTGAGTACGACAGCGGAGCGCGGCTGCTGGTGTGGCGCCCGGCCGCGCCGACGGGGTTCAGCGTGGTCGTGGCCGCCGCGGGCACCGCCGACCGGCCCGTGGCGCACGAGGCCGCCGCCGTGGCCACCGCGGTCGGGATCGGCGTCACCACCGTCACCGACGTCGGCGTGGCGGGGCTGCACCGGCTGCTCGCCGAACAGGACCGGTTGCGCGCCGCGGACACCGTGATCGTGGTGGCGGGGATGGAGGGCGCGCTGGCGAGCGCGGTCGGCGGCCTGGTCGCGTGCCCGGTCGTCGCCGTGCCCACGTCCACCGGGTACGGCGCGGGCCTGGAGGGCGTCACCGCGCTGCTGGCGATGCACGCGTCCTGCGCGGCCGGGATCACCGTGGTGAACATCGACTCCGGGTTCGGGGCGGCGATGGCGGCGTTCCGGCTGTCCCGCGTGGCGCGCAGGGGGACGACGTGAGCCGGGTCTGCGTCATCTCGCCGTTCACCGGGCTGGCCGGGGACATGCTGCTGGCCGCGCTGGTCGACGCCGGGGCGCCGCTGGAGGCGATCCGCGTGGCCGTCGCCGACACCGGCCTGACCGGCTGGGAGCTGACGGTCGAGCGGGTGCTCACCCACGGGCTCACCGGCAGCCGGGCCGTCGTGTCGGTGACCGACGACGCCACGAGCCGCCGGGCGGGCGAGTTGATCGCCATGGCGGGCCGGGTGCGCGACCCGGCGGTGGCGGACGTCGCTGTCGGGGCGCTGCGGGCCATCGCCGAGGTCGAGGGCCACCTGCACGGCGAGGACCCCGACCTGGTGCACCTGCACGAACTCGGCGGCCACGACACCCTCGTGGACGTCGTCGGCGTGGCCGCCGCGTTGCGCGCGCTGGACGTGCGGACGGTCCACTGCGAGGCGTTGCCGATCGGATCGGGGACGGTCCGCACGGCGCACGGGGTGCTGCCGTGCCCGGCCCCGGCGACCTCGGCGCTGCTGCGGGGCGCGCGGGTGGTGGGCACCTCGCTGCTCGGCGAGACCGTGACGCCGACCGCCGCGGCGCTGCTGCGCGCGGTGGCCGCCGACTACGGCCCGCCGCCGGAGATGCGGATGGCCGCCACCGGCTACGGCGTCGGCACGCGGACGCTGCCGGACCGGCCCAACGTGGCGGTGGTGCGGCTCGGCGACCGGGACCCCGCCGACGTGCGCGACCTCGTGGTGCTGGAGACCAACCTCGACGACGTGACCGGGGAGGTGCTCGGCCACCTGCTGGCCCGCCTGCTCGACATCGGCGCGCTGGACAGCTGGATCACCCCCGTCGTGATGAAGAAGGGCAGACCGGGCCACGTGCTGCACGCCCTGGCGACGCCGGAGACCGCCGACGACGTCGAGCGGCTGATGTTCGCCGAGTCGGGCACGCTCGGCGTGCGGCGGATCGAGGTGAGCCGCAAGGCCCTGCCCCGGACCACCGACACCGTGCACCTGCACGGGATGGAGGTGCGGCGCAAGCACGGGCCGCACCACAGCAAGGCCGAGTACGAGGACGCCGTGGCCGTCGCCCGGCGGACCGGCCTGCCGCTGCGCCTGGTGCTGGCCATGGCCGCCGATCTCCCCGAGGAGCCCTGATGAGCACTGCCGCCGAACGGCTCGTGACCCACCTGGAGGCCATCGGCCCGCTCGCTGTGGCGTTCTCCGGCGGCGCGGACTCCGCGCTCGTCCTCGCCGCCGCCGTGCGCGCGATCGGCCCCTCGGCGGTGCTCGCGGTCACCGCCGACTCGGCGAGCCTGGCCACCGCCGAACTCGTGGGCGCGGCGGCGTTCGCCCACGACCTCGGCGTGCGGCACGTCGCGCCGGAGACCGGCGAGCTGGACAACCCGGACTACGCGGTGAACGGCCGGAACCGCTGCTACTTCTGCAAGTCCACCGTGCTGGACGCCATCACGGCGGTCGCGCGGGACCACGGCCTGACGGCGGTGGCGACCGGGACGAACGCCGACGACGCGCGCGACCCGTTCCGGCCCGGCATCCGCGCGGGCGACGAGATCGGCGTGCACACCCCGTTGCGGGACCTCGGGATGAGCAAGGCCGAGGTCCGCGGGGTGAGCGCGCTGTGGGGACTGTCCACAGCGGACAAGCCCGCGCTGCCGTGCCTGGCGAGCCGGGTGAGGTACGGCGTGGCGATCACCCCCGCGCGCCTGGCCAGGGTCGAGCGCGCGGAGGTGGCCGTGCGGACGTGGCTCGCGGCCGCGGGCACGCCGACCCGTGACCTGCGCGTGCGCGACCTCGGCGACGTCGGGCGGGTCGAACTCGACCCGCACCTCGCCGACGTGCCGGGGATCCGCGAGGCGGTGACCGGGATCGTCTGCGAGTCGGGGTTCGACGGAGCGGAGGTGGCGGTGTTCCGGTCGGGGGCCCTCAACCACGAGTGACCCCCGTGCCGTCGGTCAGGTGGAGCAGGCCGAACCGTTGAGGGTGAAGGACGACGGGGCGGTGGTGGTGCCGTTGTGGCTCGCCTGGAAGCCGATGTCGATCGAGCCCGCTGCGGGGATCGTGGCGTTGTAGGCGGCGTTCCTGGCCGTCACCTGTCCCGAGGTGGGGGAGTAGGTGGCGTTCCAGCCGGAGGTGATGGTCTGTCCGCTGGGCAGGGTGAAGACCAGCGACCAGCCGGAGATCGGGGCGGTGCCGGTGTTCGTGATGGTGATGCTCTCGGTCAGGCCGTTGTTCCAGGCGTTGACCTTGCTCGACACCCTGCACGCGCCGGTGCCCGGTTGTGTCGTGGTGGTCGTGGGGTTTCCGGGGCCGTCGAGGCCGAAGAAGGCGACGGCCTGCGCCGCCATGCCGGTGGACGGCAGGGTGTGCCCGGCCCCCTGGACGCTGTAGGCCTCGACCTGGGTGGTGCCGGAGGCGTCGGCGTACCGGCGGCGGTTCCAGCCGGGCTGCGGGGTGTCGGTCGACGTGGGGGTCTGGCCGAGGCCGAACACGTCGGTCCACTGCTCGATCGACTCCTGGAGCAGCGAGTACGGCACGAGGGTGTCGTTGGTGCCGTGCCACAACTGCACGCGGGGGCGCGTCCCGGTGTAGCCGGGGTTCACCTGCCGGACCGCGTCGCCCCACTGCTGCGGCGTGCGGTTGGCGCCCCCGTTGCCGGTGCACCGGCTGCTGCCGGGCGGGTAGTCCGCGGCGTTGGCGAAGCAGTCGAAGGGCACGCCCATGAACGCCGCGCCCGCTTTGAAGACGTCCGGGTACAGGGCGAGCAGGTGGTCGGTCATCATGCCGCCGGAGGACGAGCCGGTGGCGAAGACCCGGTTCGGGTCGCCGCCGTAGCGCTGCTCGACGTAGGTCAC